>NZ_CP055483.1 GCF_013705725.1 Klebsiella sp. RHBSTW-00484
ATGACGAGCGAAAATAACAGCTTACTTCTGAACCTTCAGGAGGTTGATAAGACAACCGGTGAAGTTGTTAAGCTGGATGTCAACAGCACCAGTACCGTGCAGCCAGTAGCGCTCATGAGACTCGGTCTCTTCGTCCCAACTCTGAAATCAACAGGGAAGAGCAAGGCGAACCGGAAAAACGTTACAGACGCGACTGAGGAGCTTGTACAGCTGTCCATTGCCAAAAGCGAAGGATACACTGACGTTAAGATCACCGGTTCGCGTCTTGATATGGACACGGATTTTAAAGTCTGGCTGGGGATAATTCGCTCCATGTCGGAGTATGGGGTAAAAAGTGACACCCTGGAACTGTCGTTCGTCGAATTCGTTAAGATGTGCGGATTTGACTCCCGTCGTTCAAACAAAAAAATGCGCGATCGCATCAGTAATTCCCTGTTTAAACTCGCCTCGGTTACGCTGAAGTTCCAGAGCGAGACCAAAGGATGGACCACCCATCTGGTGCAGTCAGCCTATTATGATATCAACGAGGATATCGTTGAGATCAAGGCTGAACCTAAGCTGTTTGAGCTTTACCACATGGACAGAAGGGTACTGCTGCGGCTGAAAGCCATTGACGCCCTGCAGCGCAAGGAATCAGCCCAGGCGCTTTATACCTACATCGAAAGTCTTCCCCAGAATCCTGCACCTATTTCCATGAAACGGATGCGTGACCGGCTGAATCTCACCTCAAATGTCTATACGCAGAACCACACGGTGCGTAAGGCGATGGAGCAGCTGCGGGATATTGGTTATCTGGATTACACTGAGTTTAAACGTGGCCGAGCCACCTATTTCAGCGTGCATTATCGCAACCCCAAACTCATCAGTGGTCCTGTGAAGGTTCCGCGCAAAGAGGAAGAAGAGAAGGCGCCAGAGCAAAATTATGACGAAGTCATTAAGGCGCTGAAGGCTGCTGGCATCGATCCCCTTAAACTGGCCGAAGCTCTCTCAGCGATGAAGCCAGAAAATTGACTGCGATATGCATAACATGACTGCCGGATGCCGCTAAGGACATTCCATTGACTGTGATATGCATCACGCATACCGCAGTCAATATGTGTTCTCCATCATGTCTGCCATGATCGAACAATATTGACTGTCATATGTGATTTCAGGCCGTGATACGCAGATATTGACTACGGTATGCGGGTTTAACGGCGATATTCCCAGGTCTGTGCACTGCTCCACACGTGTTAACATGCCACAGTCAATTTTTCAGTAAAGCTCTATACCCCTTACGAAAATCTCAATCGGATGCTGAGACGGTCATGTTACCTGACGGTATCCGTTCCCCTGTGTATTGCAGGTTTAGCCCGGCAGGATGAGACTGCAGCTGTCTGTATAACCCGGCGCCAGCTTCACACTGCTAAATGCGAACAGGAGACCGATGGCAGAAGGGAGTGAGCCACAGGGGTGAATGACTTTCGCAATTAACGGGATGATTCACTGAGCTTTCAGGAAACAATACACTGTGGGATGTACGGCCTGTGTCCTGTCTTGTCTGCGGTATGTCGATGCCTGCAGGCTTGCAGGTCACCGTGCAAGACCACGGCTGTTCAGTCATCCGAATGATGTCCTGGTGTGCTGGAGCAGGGAGGGGCACTGAATGCGCTCTGCTCCTGTATTTCGTATTAGCGGAATACAGGACGTCATGCCAGGGCCGTCAATCTCAGCCGGCCGGGGGCAGGGAGCGAAGGATCTCCGCGGCATCTCGCCCATCACCGGTAAAGGGAACGGCCAAGGTGGCAGCCATGTCCAGCGCAAATACCCGGGTATAGACTTCCATCGAGCGCGGATCCTTATGCCCGGCCAGTGCCTGGATGACCTTCCTGGGCTGCCGGTGATAAAGCATGTGCATAATATAGCTGTGACGGAAAGTATGCGGCGTCACGGGGATCGAAAAATGCACGCCGTCAGCTTCAGCCCGCTTCACCGCCTGTTTCAGCCAGTTGCGCATTGTCTCATCCGTGACCGGCCATAACGGCTCACGCCGGCGGGGGCGGGTGGTGACCATCCAGCTTTCCATCTGACGCACAAAACTGGCATCCGTCAGCGGTACCAGACGCACTTCATCTTTTGGCGGCCGGCCACGACGTGCCCGCACTTTTTCCGACAGCACCCGAACAAAAGGGCGCAGACCATCCAGGTCGAACGATTCCGGGGTGAGCGTCCGGGCTTCACCGATACGGATCCCGGTATTCCACATGGTGGCGAACAACATGTGGTGACGCTGGTCAGGCATATACCAGAGGAGGGCGCTCACTTCCGGCGCCAGGAGGTAAGCCGGCGTGGCACCTGTTGAGGTGGCCATCCGCCGGAGTGCCACCGCGGTCGCAAAATCAACGCCCGGGGCGATCGGCAGCAGGGAGACGCGTTCTGGTGAATTCTGCAAGGGAATGATGCTGTTCATGAGTTATTTTTCACGTAGCGCACGCACTGTTTATGGATACAGGTATTTTGCACCTGACGGGCCGATCCTGCCATGACAATAAATCGCAGCGCGCGGATCCTTTTGTTGTCTTATCCCGCATTATTGCGGGTAAAACCAAATACGTAAAGGATCCTTTTTCTGCTCAGATCCTCCATGAAGCCAGTAATGACGCGGGTTGATGGCTGTTTTACGGTTTTTGGGAGAATTGGAGTAATGCCAGGATGTACATGTTAGGCAGGAAAAAGAAGAGAAGAGAGCGCTACGCGATTTCCGGCCTGGTACACCCCTGTAACCTTGCGGGATTTTGCGTAACGCTTTCATAAGTTTACAACAGAAGAGAAAAGATATTTGCTGAAAAATGAAGTCCGTAAGTTAAATAAAAAATCATGATCCGTCCGGCACTATGTACTTAGCTGTCGTTTAGGTCTTAGGTGTTTTTGCTAAATTACGATGGTATCCCTTGTCAGAGTAATCTGGCTTGTCCTGCACATCTTCAGGTGACAATTCAGTGCAATTTCAGGGGTTAATCCTTTTGTCGTCTGCAGAATCTATCTATAAACGGGCTGTTTGTTGGTTCGCCAGAAGGAAAAAATTTAGCGTCGCGCAGATTCAGGCTGTGTTGGACTTTTCTGTTCTGTATCAACAGTTCCTGTCTTAAGCTGATACAATATACCCTCAGTAGAAAATATTGGATAAGGAAACTATGCACCTTCCTGGACAATTTTCTTGAGCCTTTCATGCCGTTTCGTCTTGTTCAGATTCAGAACTGCCATACGTTTCTTCAGCCACTGGTTTTCATAAGAAACCATGTAGATCAAGCATTAATGTCTTTACATTTATTTGAACAGATGAGCTTTAATTGTGCCACAAAAAATAAGTCATTGTAAGTTATGGCGATTTTTAATATACAAATCATTATGCATTCTGAATACATGGAAGTGTATAATGAGCGCTTCAGGTCACAGATGATTAGATGTAACAGTTCACTATTCATCATGATGTATTGGAAACTTGTTAAGTTTTATATGATTATGAGATATTGGGATTATTGAGTTCCAGGACAATTCTGATAAGATAGCGATAACCAACACTACCCTGCAATAACCACTCAAGATGAAAATTATGACAAACCATAAAGAAGAGAACAGGTTATTATCATTATATTCTATGGGGATCCTTGATACAAAATCTGAAGAACGATTTGACAGATTGACGAGGATTGCCACCAAACTCTTTGATGTACCAATAGCACTTGTTTCATTAATTGATAGAGACAGGCAATGGTTTAAGTCATGTTATGGGCTGAAGATAAAAGAGACAGATAGAAGTGATTCATTTTGTACAATAGCAGTAGATCTTAGTGAACCATTAATAGTGCCCGATGCAAGCCTTGATCCAAGATTCAAAGAAAATAAATTAGTTAAAAATGATCCTTATATCCGGTTTTATGCAGGGCATCCCGTAAGACTGCCAGATGGTGAGATAGCTGGAACAATATGTATTATTGATACAGAACCAAGAGTATTAACAAGAGATGACTTCTTATTGCTTAAAGATTTAGCAGAAATCGTAGAGGATGAGTTTAGAATAATAAACGAAGCAACTACTGATCCTTTGACAGGTATATGTAACCGGCGTTCTTTCGCCCTAATGACGGATGAATCGTTAAGAAAAGCCAAAAAAAAGAAAAAAACATTCTGTGTTCTGATCATAGATCTCGATAATTTTAAACCAATCAATGATAACTTCGGTCATTCAGAAGGTAATGAAGTACTTTGCAATTTTGCAGATATGCTGGAAGATCTTAGTAGTTCAAAAAGCGTTGTTGCAAGATTAGGAGGTGATGAATTTGGTGTTCTATTACCCGAGTCAACCTATAAAGAAGCAGAAGAATTCCTTCATAAATTGAGGGCCGGGATTACCAGCTACAATCTTAATTCTCAAAAAAAATACAACATAGATTTTTCTGCAGGGATTATTGAATATGATGAGAAAATTCATACTGAACGCTCTGCTATCATGCAGGATGCAGACGAAAGAATGTATGAAATTAAAAAGGGAAAACGATAGTATATGAAAAAATAGGGCATACAGCCCTATTTTTTTTGGCCCCTCAAAAAATCAATCAGTTGATCACCTGACAAAGGCTTCGAATAATAATAACCTTGAAATTCATCGCAATTCATATTTTTAAGCAATTCAAACTGTTCATTATTTTCCACACCTTCTGCTACTATACCTAAACTGAAAGCTTTTCCAAGAGACACTATGAATCGCCACGGATAATCTAGACACTTCCGAGCCGTTGATAATACTGGTTTTCATATTCTGTCGATGACATCTGTTCGCTAGAACCATGCCGACGCTTACTGTTATAAAACATTTCGATGTAATCAAAAATATCACTGCGGGCTTCTTCCCGCGTTCCGTAGATCTTTTTCTTTATCCGTTCACGTTTCAACAACTGGAAAAAACTTTCTGCAACCGCATTATCATGGCAGTTACCGCGACGGCTCATGCTACCCTCCAGGCCGTGTGATTTCAGGAACGACTGCCACTCATGGCTTGTGTACTGACTGCCCTGATCCGAATGAACCAGCACCTGATTTTCGGGATTACGCCGCCATACAGCCATCAGCAGTGCGTTCAGGACAATGTCCTTTGTCATCCGGGATTGCATGGACCAGCCGATAATTTTGCGTGAGAACAGATCAACAACAACGGCAAGATACAGCCAGCCTTCGTGGGTCCTGATGTAGGTTATGTCCGTTACCCAACGCTCATCAGGAGCATCCGGATTGAACTGTCGCTGGAGCCTGTTGGGTGACACGATACTGGCCTCGCCTTTACGTGCCCGCGGGCTCCGGTATCCGACCTGAGCCTTTATTCCGACACGTTTCATCAGTCTCCAGACTCTGTTTACTCCGCACTGTTGCCCGCTGTCACGCAGATCCAGATGGATTTTGCGATAACCATAGACGCATCCCGATTCCAGCCAGAACTGTTTAATCTGTCCTGTCAGTCTCAGGTCTGCCTGATGGCGTTGTGAATGCGGCTGCTGAAGCCAGGCGTAAAAACCACTGGGATGAACATCCAGCACCCGACAGAGCAGGCGAACAGGCCAGCAACAGGAGTTGTCACGGATAAAGGCGTACCTCAGTCGGACAGCTTTGCGAAGTACGCCGCGGCTTTTTTTAATATGTCCCGTTCGTCGGTAACCCGTTTCAGCTCTTTCTGGAGACGGCGGATCTCGGCCTGAGCATCTGACTGTTCTTTATTAGTGGAAGAATCCGGACCGTACTTCTTTATCCAGGCATAAAGGCTGTGGGTGGTGATATCGAGACGTGTTGCAACGCTGGCAACAGAATAACCGCGATCAACAACCTGTTTAACTGCTTCAGTTTTAAACTCTTCGGGATAACGCTTACCGCTCATGGGCACCTCTCTTTAAGCCATCTTAAATGACTCTGAGGTGTCTGTTAAACCCGTGACGATTCAATCCCCGCCATGTATTCCTGTGACGATGCTGATGAGGTCATATCTGACATGTTCATTTCAGAATGTTCAGCAGAAATGGCTGGCAGGGATAACATTAATATTACAAAAAGGGTGTTTTTGATTTTCATATAATAATTCCTTTCAGACAGGTACCGGTTAAGTGTAGCTGAGTCAGACAAAAAAGCCCCCTGACGGGGGGCAAAAATGTAGCAACGTTGTTTCAGGAAAATCTATCAGGGAAAAGGTAACAGCACGGATACTACCGTCGCATTCAGCCTGCATTGATCATGCGGCGGTGCGCTTCGGCCATGGCCTGATGTGGGCCGGATTGCCCGTTATTCATGAATTCATGGGCAACCGCTGCTCTTTCATGCTCATTCATCGCCGCGTAAGACGTTGACGGGACGGTCGTGGATACCGTGTTATTTCCCATCATCTTCTGATGACTTTCCACCATTTTCTGGTGCGCATCCGCCGAGCCGTTCGTCATGGTTTCATGAGCAATAATGGCCTGTTCATGCTGGTCCATACCGGTCATACGAGGAGCAGTCCCCTGGATCCCGACAGGAGCCGCAGCAGACTGCATCTGGTGAGCAGGAGCCTGTGCATTGTTGACGCGATCATGGATATTCACGGTTTCAGTGGCCCAGGCCGATGAAATTAAACCAAAGCCCAGCAAAGATGCTAATACGATATTTTTCATGATAACTCTCCATTTCTGAATTAGTGATGTCCGGGGAAGTACAACCGGTGTTTTCAGTTCCATAACTGAAACAAGTTCGGCAGCGTTTATTTCTCCGGAAGAGGGCTGGATATTCATTTCCTGGCGTACTCTGACGCCGGGTATTGATGAAGCAATCCAGCCTTCCTGATAAGTTGCACTAATTATATCGAATGGCTTCTGTTTGCTGCATGACAGGCTAATGACATCTTTGTCATTTACATCTTTATTTTCAGCATTGGGTTTCCGGGATCATTTTCTCCAGTCTGGGCACGGATAAGATAAAACGCGTGGAGCGTACGTCTGATTCCACCTGCACTCTTCCGTGATGTGCTTCCACGATTGACTTCACAATCGCAAGGCCGATGCCGCTGCCTTCTCCTTTTCGTTGTCTGGATGGATCCACCCGATAAAAACGGTCAAACAGCCTTGATAAATGTTCTTCAGGGATCGGTTTCCCTGGATTTTCAATCACAAGGTCAAAAAAGCTCTCCTGCTTTCTTATTGAGACGGTGATGGCCTGTCCCTCCGGGGTATAACGCAGGGCATTGGATAACAGATTATTGATCGCTCTTCTGAACATTTGTGGATCTCCCTCAACCAGGCAGGGCATCCCGTTAAATTTGAGCGTGATATTGCGTTCTTCGGCCCAGGCTTCGAAAAACTCGAAGACTTTCATGACTTCTGCTCTGAGGTCAAAACGGACCCTGTCAGGTATAAGCTGGTTATTGTCCGCCTGTGCCAGAAACAGCATGTCGCTGACCATTTTGGTCATCCGGTTATACTCTTCAAGACTGGAGTAGAGGACATCCTCAAGTTCCTTCTGGGTTCGATCCTGACTCAGTGCGATTTCAGTCTGCGTCACCAGATTGGTGATGGGCGTTCTGATCTCATGCGCGATATCGGCAGAGAAATTGGCCTGGCGGGTAAAGACGTCCTCAATCTTTCCAATCATATGATTGAACGAGATAACCAGTTGCTCCAGCTCAATGGGAACGCGTGTCGGTTCCAGCCGCGCATCAAGATTCTCGGAGGTGATGTTTTTAATGGCATTGCTGACATTACGAAGGGGCAGGTGCCCCTGACGGACAGCGATGCGAATGATCAGAACAATCAGCAGGCTTATCACGACGGCGATCGCAATCAGATTTTTTTTCAGCGCATCGAGGTAATGGAGATGGAAATTAATGGAGAGGCCAGTCAGCATGACATAATTCTGCTGTTTGCCCTGAAATATCGCCTGGCCAGAGGAGGCGATAATCCGGTATGTTTCCATCTTCATTTCAGACCCGGTATCCATCGGTCTCGCAGGATCCTCCACCGTCCAGAGAAAGACATCCCGTGCGCGGCTGTGCTCGCTAAAATCTGCGGAATTCACGGCCGGGTGTAGTGCCGCCCCCTGCGCTGAACTAAAGAGCACTTCCCCCCTGGGATTGAGGAGCAAAAGGGCAACGTTGCGGTAGCTGGCAATCGACTCCTTTATTTTGCTTACTTTTTTTTCATCCGGATCCACCGGGGACTGCAGTATACGGTTCAGGGTAGTGCTGATTTGTTGAAGATCGCTGACATCCTGCTCGGCAAAATGATTTTCAACAGAATGCAGCATAAACCAGGTGAAGGCGATAAAAGCCAGTATCGTGGACAGGCTGATAAAAAAGGTCAGCCGCAGGGCGAGTGAGAAAGGGCGCCTGGAAGGTTTGCTATGCATCCGGGGCCTCCAGTATATAGCCCACGCCCCGGACAGTCTGGATCAGCTTTGTCCCGTAATCGTTGTCTATTTTAGCGCGGAGTCGCTTTACGGCGACATCAATCGCGTTAGTGTCGCTGTCAAAATTCATGTCCCAGACCTGAGAGGCAATCAGGGAGCGGGGAAGAACCTCGCCCTGATGGCGAATGAAGAATTCCAGCAGGCTGAACTCTTTACTGGTGAGCACAATGCGGTTTCCGGCGCGACTGACTTTTCTGGATACGAGATCCATCGAGAGATCAGCCACCCTAAACTGGTTTTCCGTGATCATCGTGTTTCCCCGCCTCAGAAGGGTTCTCACCCGGGCCAGCAGTTCGGCAAACGCAAAGGGTTTAACCAGATAATCGTCCGCACCCAGTTCCAGTCCTTTGACCCTGTGTTCGATCGTGCCGAGGGCCGTCAGTAGTAAGACCGGCATACCCTTTCCGGCAGTGCGCAGCATGCGGATGATATCCCAGCCGTTCACATCAGGCAGCATGATGTCCAGAATGACTAAATCATACTCGGCTGTCATGGCGAGATGATATCCGGTAAGACCATTATCAGCGTGATCCACCACGAACCCTGCCTCTGTAAGCCCTTTGCTGAGATATTCACCTGTTTTAATTTCGTCTTCGACGATCAATATTTTCATCTTGCTCCCCGTCTGGCTGCTAATGTCATTCTATTGCGCACACGATCGTAATCAACGAATTACCGTAAAAATGACAACATTGTCATTATTCTGTCACCCGACAAACAGAGTGCATTCTGTAAAGTAAACCTGGTAATACTCTGGACTTCATTTGAACCATTTACCAGGTCTGCCTGGACGAGAAGCAATATGTTCAAATTAAAACTACTCAGCATCAGCACAATCTTCATTCTGGCTGGTTGTGTCTCTCTGGCGCCTGAATATCAGCGTCCGGCAGCACCGGTACCCCAGCAGTTTTCACTGTCCCGTAACAGCCTGACGCCAGCGGTGAATGGCTATCAGGATACGGGCTGGCGTAACTTTTTTGTCGATCCCCAGGTCACCCGGCTGATTACTGAAGCCCTGACTAATAACCGTGATTTGAGAATGGCTGCACTGAAGGTTGAAGAGGCCCGGGCCCAGTTCAACGTCACGGATGCAGATCGTTATCCCCAGCTGAATGCCTCATCCGGGATCACATACAGCGGTGGTCTGAAAGGTGACAAGCCGACCACACAGGAGTACGACGCAGGTCTGGAGTTCAGTTATGAGCTCGATTTTTTCGGCAAACTTAAGAACATGAGTGATGCTGATCGCCAGAACTACTTTGCCAGCGAAGAAGCCCGTCGGGCCGTACACATCCTGCTGGTCTCCAGCGTTTCACAAAGCTATTTCAGCCAGCAACTGGCGTACGAACAACTTCGTATTGCGCGGGAAACGCTGAAAAATTATCAACAGTCCTATGCTTTCGTTGAGCAGCAGCTCGTGACCGGGAGTACGAACGTTCTGGCACTTGAACAGGCGCGAGGACAAATCGAAAGTACCCGCGCCGAAATAGCCAAACGAGAAGGCGATCTGGCTCAGGCAAACAATGCCCTGCAACTGGTGCTGGGAACGTACCGCGCACTTCCGTCAGAAAAAGGGATGAAAGGCGGGGAGATAGCCCCAGTAAAATTGCCACCAAATCTGTCTTCACAAATTTTGCTGCAGCGACCGGATATTATGGAAGCGGAATATCAGCTGAAAGCGGCTGATGCCAATATTGGCGCAGCGCGAGCGGCCTTTTTCCCCTCAATTACCCTGACCAGTGGTCTTTCCGCAAGCAGTACGGAGCTGTCCAGCCTGTTTACGTCAGGAAGTGGAATGTGGAATTTTATCCCTAAAATTGAAATTCCTATATTTAATGCTGGCAGGAATAAAGCCAATCTGAAGCTGGCTGAAATTCGCCAGCAACAGTCGGTGGTTAATTACGAACAAAAAATTCAGTCAGCCTTTAAGGATGTTTCCGACACGCTTGCGCTGCGCGACAGCCTTAGCCAGCAACTTGAGTCACAGCAGCGTTATCTTGATTCACTTCAGATAACTCTCCAGCGTGCCAGAGGATTATATTCCAGTGGTGCTGTCAGTTACATTGAAGTGCTGGATGCAGAGCGTTCTCTCTTCGCTACGCAGCAAACCATTCTCGATCTTACCTATTCCCGGCAGGTTAACGAAATTAATCTGTTTACCGCACTGGGTGGCGGTTGGGTAGAGTAAATTTATTTAATTAATCAGGAAATTTAAAATGCGTAATTCATTTAAAGCCGTTTTATTTGGTGCCTTCTCTGTCATATTTTCTGCCGGTCTTCATGCTGAAACACATCAGCATGGTGATATGAATGCTGCCAGTGACGCTTCGGTACAGCAGGTTATCAGGGGCTCCGGTGTCGTTAAAGCCATTGATATGAATAGTAAAAAAATCACCATTTCGCACGAAGCTATCCCTGATGTGGGCTGGCCTGCAATGACCATGCGCTTCACTTTTGTTAATGCAGACGACGCTATTGACGCTATTAATGCCCTGAAAACTGGCAGCCACGTTGATTTCTCGTTTATTCAGCAGGGTAATATTTCTTTACTTAAAAGCATTAACGTGACGCAGTCCTGATTGGCAGTCCGGAGCGATTACATCCTGTGCGCCTGTACATTCACATAGGTATATGTGTGAGTTAACCGTCAGGCGCATATGACAGGTGTTTTGATTTTTTAGCGGAAAATTGTATGGCTTCTTTAAAGATAAAATATGCTGCAATAATTATCAGCAGCCTCATAGCAGGGGGGCTGATATCGGTTACTGCCTGGCAGTATGTAAACTCAGCACAAAAGACAGAAAAAACAGAACAAAAGGCACCGGAACGAAAGGTGCTTTTCTGGTATGACCCAATGAAACCGGATACCAAATTTGATAAACCCGGAAAATCGCCCTTTATGGATATGGACCTGTTGCCAAAATATGCTGATGACAGTGGCGATAAAAGCAGTGGCGGGATCCGTATCGACCCAACCCAGGTTCAGAATCTGGGATTAAAAACGCAAAAAGTCACGCGAGGAATGCTGAATTATTCTCAGACAATCCCGGCTAATGTCAGCTATAACGAGTATCAGTTTGTTATTGTGCAGGCGCGTTCTGACGGGTTTGTCGAAAAAGTCTACCCCATGACGATTGGCGATCATGTGAAGAAGGGGACGCCACTTATCGATATTACCATTCCGGACTGGGTGGAAGCACAGAGCGAATTCCTTCTGTTATCCAGCACCGGTGGTACTTCCACGCAAATTAAAGGCGTTCTGGAACGGCTTCGCCTGGCAGGTATGCCGGAAGAGGATATTCAGAGACTGCGTTCTACCCGGAGCATTCAGACCCGTTTTACCATTAAAGCACCTATTGATGGTGTCATTACTGCATTTGACCTGCGCACCGGCATGAATATTTCGAAAGATAAGGTTGTGGCTCAGATTCAGGGAATGGACCCGGTCTGGATCAGCGCTGCAGTGCCAGAATCTATCGCATATCTGCTGAAAGATACGTCGCAGTTTGAAATTTCGGTACCGGCTTATCCGGATAAAACATTCCATGTCGAAAAATGGAACATTCTTCCCAGCGTGGATCAGACAACCCGTACGCTTCAGGTCCGTCTCCAGGTTTCTAATAAGGATGAGTTTCTCAAGCCGGGCATGAATGCCTATCTGAAACTGAATACCAAGAGCCAGGAGATGCTGCTGATACCAAGCCAGGCCGTTATCGATACCGGCAAAGAACAGCGCGTGATTACTGTTGATGATGAAGGCAAGTTTGTGCCGAAACAGATCCACGTTCTGCATGAATCACAGCAACAGTCCGGCATCGGTTCCGGCCTGAATGAAGGCGATACCGTGGTGGTCAGTGGCCTGTTCCTCATTGACTCCGAAGCCAATATTACGGGCGCGCTGGAACGTATGCGCCACCCTGAAAAAACAGAAAGCAGTATGCCAGCAATGTCTGACCAGCCTGTAAATATGCATTCAGGGCACTGAGGAGACGACGATGATTGAATGGATTATCCGGCGCTCTGTCGCCAACCGTTTCCTGGTCATGATGGGCGCACTGTTTCTCAGCATCTGGGGCACATGGACGATAATTAACACGCCGGTCGATGCGCTGCCTGACCTGTCAGATGTGCAGGTCATTATTAAAACCAGCTATCCCGGACAGGCCCCGCAGATTGTAGAAAACCAGGTCACCTATCCACTTACCACCACCATGCTGTCCGTACCTGGCGCAAAAACCGTGCGTGGTTTCTCACAGTTCGGGGATTCGTATGTGTATGTCATTTTTGAAGACGGGACCGATCTGTACTGGGCCCGTTCGCGCGTGCTGGAATACCTGAATCAGGTTCAGGGCAAACTGCCTGCGGGTGTGAGCTCTGAAATCGGTCCGGACGCCACGGGAGTGGGCTGGATATTTGAATATGCCCTGGTCGATCGCAGCGGAAAACACGACCTTTCAGAACTGCGTTCTTTGCAGGACTGGTTCCTGAAATTTGAACTGAAAACCATCCCGAACGTGGCGGAAGTAGCTTCGGTTGGCGGCGTGGTGAAACAGTATCAGATCCAGGTCAATCCGGAGAAATTGTCCCAGTACGGTGTCAGCCTGCCTGAAGTGAAACAGGCTCTTGAATCGTCTAACCAGGAGGCCGGTGGTTCATCCGTTGAAATGGCCGAAGCGGAGTATATGGTCCGGGCCAGCGGATATCTTCAGACCATTGATGATTTCAATAACATTGTCCTGAAAACCGGCGAGAACGGTGTACCGGTTTATCTGCGGGATGTTGCCCGCGTGCAGACCGGGCCTGAAATGCGGCGAGGTATTGCCGAACTGAACGGCCAGGGGGAAGTCGCTGGCGGCGTGGTGATCCTGCGGTCGGGTAAGAATGCGCGCGACGTTATCACGGCAGTGAGGGATAAACTGGAGACGCTGAAGGCCAGCCTGCCGGAAGGTGTTGAAATTGTGACCACCTACGATCGCAGCCAGTTAATCGATCGGGCCATTGATAACCTCAGCTACAAACTCCTGGAAGAGTTTATCGTGGTGGCCATCGTCTGTGCCCTGTTCCTGTGGCACGTACGTTCTGCCCTGGTGGCAATTATTTCTCTGCCGCTTGGCCTGTGTATCGCCTTTATCGTCATGCACTTCCAGGGACTGAACGCCAATATCATGTCGCTGGGAGGGATAGCGATTGCCGTCGGTGCGATGGTGGATGCCGCCATTGTGATGATTGAAAATGCGCACAAACGGCTTGAGGAGTGGGATCATCAGCATCCGGGTGAGCAGATTGACAACGCCACCCGCTGGAAGGTGATTACCGACGCCTCCGTGGAAGTGGGACCCGCGTTGTTCATTAGCCTGCTGATCATCACCCTGTCCTTTATTCCTATCTTTACCCTGGAAGGGCAGGAAGGTCGTCTGTTTGGCCCGCTGGCATTCACGAAAACGTACTCCATGGCGGGAGCGGCCGCACTGGCCATCATCGTCATTCCTATTCTGATGGGATTCTGGATCCGGGGGAAAATTCCTGCCGAGACAAGTAACCCCCTGAACCGGGTGCTGATCAAAGCGTATCATCCTTTGCTGCTGCGGGTCCTCCACTGGCCAAAAACAACCCTGCTGGTTGCGGCCTTGTCCATTTTCACGGTTATCTGGCCACTGAGTCAGGTGGGCGGTGAATTTCTGCCGAAGATTAACGAGGGCGATCTGCTGTATATGCCGTCGACCTTGCCTGGCGTCTCTCCGGCAGAAGCTGCAGCGCTCCTGCAGACAACAGACAAGTTAATCAAAAGCGTTCCTGAAGTGGCTTCTGTATTTGGCAAGACCGGTAAAGCACAGACCGCAACGGATTCCGCGCCGCTCGAAATGGTGGAAACCACGATCCAGCTCAAACCTGAGGATCAGTGGCGTCCAGGCATGACGATTGACAAGATTATTGAAGAACTCGACAGGACCGTCCGTTTACCGGGGCTGGCAAACCTCTGGGTGCCGCCAATCCGTAACCGTATTGATATGCTCTCAACCGGGATCAAAAGCCCGATAGGTATCAAAGTGTCCGGGACTGTTCTGTCGGATATCGACGCGACGGCGCAGAGTATCGAGGCGGTAACCAAAACGGTACCGGGTGTGGTGTCTGTCCTGGCTGAGCGACTGGAAGGTGGACGTTACATTGATGTGGACATTAACCGGGAAAAAGCTTCCCGGTACGGGATGACAGTAGGTGATGTCCAGCTGTTCGTCTCATCAGCCATCGGCGGTGCGACGGTAGGGGAAACGGTGGAAGGCGTGGCCCGGTACCCTATTAACATTCGTTACCCACAGGATTACCGCAACAGTCCGCAGGCGCTGAAACAGATGCCGATCCTGACCCCGATGAAGCAGCAGATCACACTGGGCGATGTTGCCGATATTAAAGTCGTTTCCGGACCAACCATGCTGAAAACCGAAAATGCCCGGCCAGCCAGCTGGATTTATGTTGATGCCCGCGGCAGGGACATGGTGTCAGTGGTTAACGATATTAAGACGGTCATCAGCGAGAAAGTGAAACTGAGACCGGGGACCAGTGTGGCATTCTCAGGACAGTTTGAATTACTCGAGCACGCCAGCAAGAAATTAAAACTGATGGTACCGATGACGGTGATGATCATTTTCATCCTGTTATATCTGGCATTTCGCCGTGTTGACGAAGCCCTGCTGATCCTGATGAGTCTGCCGTTTGCGTTGATTGGCGGGATATGGTTCCTGTACTGGCAGGGCTTCCATATGTCTGTGGCGACCGGAACCGGATTTATCGCCCTGGCCGGGGTGGCAGCAGAGTTTGGCGTGGTCATGCTGATGTATCTGCGTCATGCCATTGAAGCGCACCCGGAATTGTCCCGTAAAGAGACGTTCACACCGGAAGGCCTTGATGAAGCCCTCTATCATGGTGCCGTACTGCGTGTCCGGCCGAAAGCCATGACCGTGGCGGTGATCATTGCGGGTCTGCTGCCAATACTCTGGGGAACCGGTGCAGGTTCAGAAGTCATGAGCCGTATCGCGGCACCCATGATTGGTGGGATGATCACGGCTCCGCTGCTGTCCCTGTTCATTATTCCTGCCGCCTACAAATTAATCTGGCTGCGCAGACATAAAAAAAGCGTGTCCTGAACCTGAAAGGGCACCCCCTGTGGGTGTCCTTCTTTACTGATTCACCCTGACGTCAGGGTTTAAATCGATAATATACAGAGGTGAGTATGAAAAAAGTGGTTCTGATGGCGCTGGCTCTCGGCCTTTCACTGCCCGCGATGGCGAGTGAAAAAGTGATTGATATGTACAAATCTGAAAACTGTGGCTGTTGTTCCCTGTGGGGCAAAGCGATGGAAAAAGACGGGTTTGAAGTACGAACTCACGTCATGAATGATCAGGCGCTGTCAGCCCTGAAAGAAAAGCATGCTGTTCCTGCAGGACTGCGAAGTTGTCATACCGCGGTTGCCGGTAATTTGATCATTGAAGGCCATGTGCCTGCGACAACGATACATAAGGCAATGCAGTCTGGTTCAGGTATATACGGTCTCGCCACCCCCGGTATGCCAGCAGGAAGTCCTGGAATGGAGATGGGAGCCCGAAAAGAGGCTTACGATGTTATCGCATTCTCACCGGAGGGAAGTAAAAAAGTCTTCCAGCGAATCGAATAGTCAGCGGAACGGCTGATAACGGGACGCCGGCAGCAGGCACTCTTATGCCGGCGGCATTCGTGGTAATCGCATCCATGACATACCCTGAAGACAGAAGATGCTTCGTTATGCATAAGGAGAGTTACTGTGAAAAATGACAATGCAGTGCAACACAACAACCAGACTGCTTCTGAGCAGACATTATCCCCGGACGAGAGCCACGTATTGCATAAGGTGAGAGATCCCGTGTGCGGGATGGCCATCCTGCCCGACAGGGCGCACAGCAGCATTCGATACCAGGACCATCAACTTTATTTCTGCTCCGCCAGCTGTGAGAGTAAATTTAAAGCCCATCCCGATCGTTATCTTACCGAAGATGCCAGTGAACATTCCCATCACCATCACCACGATCATCACGAAGTCAGCCCTGATCAGATAAAACAGCCTCACCACCAGGCGGAGAAAGAGAATTCTGAAGGTGTGTGGACATGTCCGATGCACCCGGAGATACGCCGCAGTGGTCCCGGAAGCTGTCCTGTCTGTGGAATGGCACTGGAGCCGCTCGTAGCTACGGCATCCACGGGGCCAAGTGATGAACTTCGCGACATGACAAGACGCTTCTGGCTGGGGTTGTTGCTGGCGTTTCCGGTTCTGGTACTCGAAATGGGATCTCATCTGTTTCCCGCCTTGAGGAATACAGTACCGCCACAGTACAACACATGGCTGCAGCTGCTTCTGGCCTCTCCTGTCGTGTTGTGGTGTGGCTGGCCATTCTTCGCCCGGGCCGGAATGTCGTTACGTAACCGCTCCCTGAATATGTTTACCCTTGTTGCAATGGGCACCGGCGTAGCCTGGGTGTACAGCGTCATTGCAACCGTCTTCCCCTCCTGGTTTCCTGCATCGTTCAGAAACATGGATGGCCTGGTGGCCGTTTATTTTGAAGCCGCAGCAGTTATTACGGTGCTTGTTCTGCTGGGACAGGTTCTTGAGCTGCGGGCACGGGAACAAACCTCAGGTGCCATTACTGCACTACTGAATCTTGCCCCCAAAACCGCCAGGCGGCTGGATCATGACGGTCATGAAACGGATATTAATGCGGAAGATGTTCTGCCTGGCGATAAGCTCCGCATCAGACCAGGAGAGAGTATTCCGGTCGACGGTATCGTGGTCGAAGGCAAAACAACCGTTGATGAATCGATGGTGACCGGGGAATCTATGCCTGTTACCAAAACGGAGGGTGACCCTGTCATCGGGGGGACCATTAATCAGACAGGTAGTCTTATCATCCGTGCAGAGAAAGTCGGTGATGAAACGATGCTCTCACGAATTGTTCAGATGGTCGCTGATGCACAGCGTTCGCGGGCCCCCATCCAGAGAATGGCTGACAGCGTTTCAGGCTGGTTTGTTCCTCTGGTGATACTTATCGCGGTTGTTGCTTTCATGATCTGGTCTGTCTGGGGGCCCGAGCCCAGGATGGCGCACGGTCTCATTGCGGCTGTGTCGGTCCTGATTATTGCCTGTCCCTGCGCGCTGGGGCTGGCCACGCCGATGTCGATAATGGTGGGGGTGGGCAAAGGAGCCCAGGCCGGGGTGTTAATCAAGAATGCCGAAGC
This sequence comes from Klebsiella sp. RHBSTW-00484, assembly GCF_013705725.1. Classification (NCBI taxonomy): domain Bacteria; kingdom Pseudomonadati; phylum Pseudomonadota; class Gammaproteobacteria; order Enterobacterales; family Enterobacteriaceae; genus Klebsiella; species Klebsiella sp. RHBSTW-00484. Next base: position 17,719 of record NZ_CP055483.1, read on the forward strand.
CCTTGAGCGTCTTGAAAAAGTGGACACGCTGGTTGTCGACAAAACAGGCACGCTCACGGAAGGTTCGCCGACGGTGACAGGGATTATCAGTCTCAATCCGGGTGGGGAAACATCTCTTTTGCGTGTAACGGCCGCAGTGGAAAAAGGCTCGCAGCATCCGCTGGGTATGGCAGTAGTTAAAGCAGCACAGGAAAAGGGGATCGCAATACCCGCAGTCACTCATTTCAATGCGCCGTCGGGTAAAGGTGTCTCAGGCGATGTCGAAGGTCAACGGGTTGTTATTGGTAATGAACTGGCTATGCAGGAAAACAGTATCGTTATTGATAATCAAAAGGCCGTTGCGGATACGTTGCGGATGGAAGGCGCTACCGTTATCTATGTGGCCACAGACGGGCACCTTGCAGGCCTGATAGCTATCTCGGATCCCGTGAAAGCAACCACGCCGGATGCGCTTAAAGCTTTGCGTCAGGCGGGGATCCGCATCGTTATGCTCACCGGGGATAACCAGCTTACCGCTGAAGCAGTCGCACGGAAACTGGGAATAGATGAGGTTGAAGCCGGGATTCTGCCGGATGGCAAAAAAGCAGTGATAACCCGACTGAAAGCGTCTGGCCATGTGGTTGCGATGGCCGGAGACGGTGTGAATGATGCCCCGGCGCTGGCAGCGGCTGACGTGGGTATAGCCATGGGAACGGGTACAGATGTGGCAATTGAAAGTGCCGGAGTCACCCTTCTCAAAGGCGACTTGATGATACTGAACAGGGCCCGTCATCTGTCAGAAATCACCATGAAAAATATCCGACAGAATCTGTTTTTTGCATTTATCTACAACGCACTTGGCGTGCCTGTGGCTGCAGGTCTGCTTTATCCTGTGTATGGAATACTGCTGTCGCCAGTTATTGCGGCGGCGGCCATGGCTCTTTCCTCCGTCAGCGTCATTGTGAATGCGTTGCGTCTGAAAAGTGTCAGGCTCGGGAAATAACCCTGAGTGAAGGGTCAGTTACGAACAGAAGGAGTCCGGTATGAAAAGTACCACCTATGCGCTTATTGCTGTCGCCGCGATTGCGGCATTTGCTCTCCTGCGCGAACACTGGTCACATGTGGCAGGCTACTGGCCATATCTGTTACTGCTGCTTTGTCCGCTCATGCATCTTTTCCACGGTCACGGGGGGCATGGAGATCATCAACATCACGGAAGTGAAAACGATAAAAAAAATTAATCCGGCAGACGGGACCGCGTCGCGGTCCCGTTATCAGTCCAGGTATCGTTCGTAGTCTCTGGCATGCGCAAAGGCATGCTGTTCGAGTTTGTTATCAGCGGGTGCCGCCGTCCGGAACGCCAGTGAGTTAACAGGATTGTTATTGATGACCAGCTCGTAATGCAGATGAGGACCGGATGAACGTCCGCTGTTACCGGATAACGCAATAGCGTCTCCCCGGGTAACCCTGGCCCCTTTAGTAACGAGTATTTTATTGAGGTGGAGATAGCGAGTTTTAACACCGGCTTTTCCCGTTACTTCAACAAAATATCCCATGGTACTGTTGTATTCGGCCCGGGTGATTTTTCCGTCGATGACGCTGACTATTTTCGTGTTCATGGGCATGGAATAATCAATGCCATTATGGGGACTCACTTTTCCCGATACCGGGTTAAGTCTTGCAGGATTGAAAGGCGAACTGAGTCTTGCTGTGGCCGGTAACGGATAATCGAGACTGCCTTTCCCGGAAGTATCGGAAAGGTTATAGAACTTTTTATCTGATATACGATACGCCGTGTAATTAAATGAACCGGACGTAAATTTATAGGCCACGACACGTGATTTTCCCGCTTTCTTTTGCAGTACGAGTTTTAATGATTCATTTTTTTTCAAATGCCGCAGATTAAACCGGGAAGGCAAGGAGCGCTGAAGAGTAGCGATCTCGTTCGATTCCAGCCCCGAGCGGGTGGCTGAAAGGTAGGCATTTTCTTTTACGACATCGGTAGAATACATTTACTGGAATTCGCCGTTAGCATGAACACTGCGGCGTATGCTAGGGGTTTTCAGGAGGCGTGTCATCTGTCAGTTAATCGGGAGCACCGTTGATGGTCGTCATTTTTGTAACATATCTTGTTTCCCGTTTGCTCCTGAAGCTCTGGGAACTGTATGACCAGCCCGACGGTGATGATTAACGGGACTGAAACAGGTTACGGCAGAGCAATATGGGGCTCATGTCCTGCTACGTAACCCGTCAGTAAAGCCCTGCTGCGCACCTGACGCTAAGCACTAACCCGCCTGCAGTTACCTGGTCGAATACAGCCCGCGAAGCTTTCTTGCCTGCGTCTGATGTGCTTCCACACCGGCATTATTGACCTGCTCATGCACGAGAGCGGCTTTTTCTCCGGCATTCAGTTCGTTAAAAGAAGAAGACGAGGTCTTTGAATTTGCATCACTGCCGGACAGCATTTTTTTATGTTCCTCAATCATTTTCTGATGCGCATAGGACGCGCTGTTGTTCATAAATGAATGAGCAACAATGGCCCTTTCATGTTCATTCATTTCAGAGAATGAGGGCGTGTTGTTTTTATTAACCCTGTCCGGTAAATTTTCATGCGTCGAGGAATTCACATGACTGACGGCTGAGGCATTATTAACAAATCGATGTGCTTCATGGGCAATATCACTGGACTGAGCAAAAGCTGCCCCACAAAATAAAGCTGTAAACGCAGTGGTCGTGATTAATATATTCATGTGTAATTACCTTCTGAGGTACATAAAAGATGTCCTTATGATCATATATAAAAATAATCAACCTGTGGGGAAGATGACGTAAATGTAATACAGCTATGTACATTACACGATTGTAATGAATTTGTTTCTTAAGGTGTGCTAGATTCATTTCATTGTAAGTGGATGAACCAGTAATTTAATTTAAATCGGTTCTCGAATTCTGTCAGTAACCATACTTTAAACAAGGGAATGCGCATGCTGTTGAAAACGTCTCGACGAACTTTCCTGAAGGGGTTAACCCTCTCTGGCGTAGCCGGAAGTCTTGGCGTATGGAGTTTCAATGCGCGTTCCAGTCTGAGCCTGCCAGTTGCCGCATCCCTGCAGGGTACTCAGTTTGACCTGACCATTGGTGAAACGGCCGTCAATATCACGGGCAGTGAGCGTCAGGCCAAAACAATCAATGGAGGCCTGCCGGGGCCCGTTCTTCGCTGGAAAGAAGGTGACACCATTACCCTGAAGGTCAAAAACCGTCTTAATGAACAGACGTCCATTCACTGGCACGGCATTATTCTTCCGGCCAATATGGATGGTGTTCCGGGGCTGAGTTTTATGGGCATAGAGCCTGATGATACCTACGTTTACACCTTTAAGGTTAAGCAGAACGGGACTTACTGGTACCACAGCCATTCCGGTCTGCAGGAACAGGAGGGGGTATACGGTGCCATTATCATCGATGCCAGGGAGCCAGAACCGTTTGCTTACGATCGTGAGCATGTGGTCATGTTGTCTGACTGGACCGATGAAAATCCTCACAGCCTGCTGAAAAAATTAAAAAAACAGTCGGATTACTACAATTTCAATAAACCAACCGTTGGCTCTTTTTTCCGCGACGTGAATACCAGGGGGCTGTCAGCCACCATTGCCGATCGGAAAATGTGGGCTGAAATGAAAATGAATCCGACTGACCTCGCGGATGTCAGTGGCTACACCTACACCTATCTCATGAACGGGCAGGCCCCGCTGAAAAACTGGACCGGACTGTTCCGTCCCGGTGAAAAGATACGCTTACGGTTTATCAACGGCTCGGCAATGACCTATTTCGATATCCGTATCCCCGGGCTGAAAATGACGGTCGTGGCTGCAGATGGCCAGTATGTAAACCCGGTTACCGTTGACGAATTCAGGATTGCCGTTGCCGAAACCTATGATGTCATTGTGGAGCCTCAGGGTGAGGCCTATACCATCTTCGCACAATCCATGGACAGGACCGGTTACGCTCGAGGGACACTGGCCACGAGAGAGGGGTTAAGTGCTGCCGTTCCCCCCCTCGATCCCCGTCCTCTGTTGACCATGGAAGATATGGGTATGGGGGGAATGGGACATGATATGGCAGGAATGGACCACAGCCAGATGGGAGGCATGGATAACAGCGGAGAGATGATGTCTATGGACGGTGCTGACCTTCCGGATAGCGGGACATCCTCCGCGCCCATGGATCACAGCAGCATGGCCGGTATGGATCATTCCCGGATGGCCGGAATGCCGGGTATGCAAAGTCATCCTGCGTCAGAAACGGATAACCCACTGGTTGATATGCAGGCGATGAGCGTCTCTCCGAAATTAAATGATCCGGGTATTGGTCTTCGAAATAACGGAAGAAAGGTTCTCACGTACGCGGATTTGAAAAGCCGCTTTGAGGATCCTGACGGACGTGAACCTGGCCGTACCATAGAACTGCATTTAACCGGCCACATGGAAAAGTTTGCCTGGTCATTTAACGGAATCAAGTTTTCAGATGCCGCACCGGTGCTGCTGAAATACGGTGAGCGGCTCAGGATCACGCTGATCAACGATACCATGATGACTCACCCCATTCACCTGCATGGTATGTGGAGCGATCTGGAAGATGAAAACGGTAATTTCATGGTTCGTAAACACACAATAGATGTTCCCCCTGGTACAAAACGCAGTTACAGAGTGACAGCAGATGCGCTTGGCCGCTGGGCGTATCACTGCCATTTGCTCTATCACATGGAAATGGGAATGTTTCGTGAAGTCCGGGTGGAGGAATGATGCGAATGAAGAGAAATTTGAAGGCCATACCTGTTCTGGTCGCCGGTTTGTTTACCTCACAGCTTTCTATTGCGGCGGGCTCCGTCTCTGCAGATCCCCACGCCGGGCACGACATGTCTGCCATGCAGATGCCAGCAGATGAGAATTTCACTGAGATGACGTCAATGGAGCCCATTGTAACTGAGAGCAGAACGCCAATTCCGCCTGTTACCGATGCCGACCGGAAGGCTGCATTCGGCAATTTACAGGGGCATGCGATTCACGACAGTGCGATTAATTATCTGGTTCTGCTGGATCAACTGGAATGGCAACGGTCGGATAACACCAACAATTTCAGCTGGAGTGTTAACAGCTGGATTGGAGGCGACACAGATCGGATTTGGCTAAAGAGTGAAGGTGAACGAAGCAATGGGGAAACGGAGGCGGCTGAAGCGCAGTTACTCTGGGGACATGCGGTTGGCCCATGGTGGGATTTGGTTGCGGGTGTCAGGCAGGATTTCAGACCTGCTTCTGCCCGGACCTGGGCTGCTGTCGGTTTTCAGGGGCTGGCACTCTATAATTTTGAGTCTGAAATTACGGGTTTTGTCAGTAATGGCGGAAAAGCAGCCCTTCGTCTGGGAGGAGAATACGACGTTTTACTGACTAACCGGCTCATACTCCAGCCATCCTATGAGGTGAATTTCTACAGTCAGGATGATGAATCGCGGGGTCGCGGCAGGGGACTGACTGACACAGAGCTGGGGCTCCGGCTGCGCTATGAAATACGCCGTGAGTTTGCACCCTATATAGGCGTTTCCTGGAATCAACTTTACGGGAAAACATCCGATATGGCGAAAAGAGAAGGTGAGAAAGACCATCAGGTAGTATTCCTGGCGGGAGCCAGAATCTGGTTTTAACGCACTGATATAAAACACTCAACTAAACAGGTAAATAAAATGTCGATTTTAAATAAAGCCATTCTTACAGGTGGCCTCGTTATGGGCGTTGCTTTCTCTGCTATGGCCCATCCGGAATTAAAAAGCTCTGTGCCACAGGCTGATTCAGCCGTAGCGGCCCCGGAAAAGATTCAGCTTAATTTCTCGGAAAATCTGACCGTGAAATTCTCAGGTGCAAAATTAACGATGACGGGTATGAAAGGCATGTCATCACATTCTCCGATGCCGGTCGCGGCAAAAGTGGCGCCAGGCGCTGACCCTAAATCGATGGTCATTATTCCGCGAGAGCCTTTACCCGCTGGCACTTATCGTGTTGACTGGCGCGCGGTTTCTTCAGATACGCACCCTATTACCGGTAATTACACCTTTACAGTGAAGTAATATTATGAACGACCTGATTATGATTGTTATTCGTTTTCTTCTTTATCTGGATTTGATGGTAATATTTGGATTGCCATTTTTTCAGATATATGGAATAAGCGGTGTCAGACATGAAACCTATAACCTGACTAATTTCAGGTCGTTTATAACCTTTGCTGTTGTTACAGGCATCATTCTTACTGGCATTAATATGCTCCTGGTATCTAATGCCATGAGTGGAGTAACTGACCTCAGAGAATTATCCATCCATGTTATCGAGATGGTGATAGAAGAAACTGATGTGGGTATTAGCTGGATTGTCAGGCTCTGTGCCCTGTTTACCACACTCGGTGCTTTGTTCCTTTACACTAATAAGAGAGTATTGTCCTGCCTGCTGATGACGATGAGTGGGGGCGTGGCGCTGGCTACACTTGCCTGGGGAGGACACGCCGTTATGCATGACGGTCTGCATTACTATCTCCATTTACTGAGCGATCTGACCCATCTCGGCGCTGCAGGTGCCTGGACAGGTGCTCTGGTTGCATTTGCTATCCTGCTGATGCGCAGAAACGAGCATAATGCACAGAGCGTCATTGTGATATCTGACTCCCTGGCAAAATTTGCCACGGCAGGAACGGTGATTGTTGTAGCCCTGATCCTGAGTGCGCTGGTCAACTATCTGTATATTGCTGAGGGTAACTTAACTCCCTTATTCAACAGTTCCTGGGGGAGGATATTGCTTGCCAAGACGGCTCTGTTTGTTCTGATGCTTCTTCTGGCTGCAGCAAACCGGTTTCACCTGGGTCCCCGGCTTGAAGTTATGGTCAGGGAAGGGAATTATGATCGCAGCGTTGCCCTGATGCGAAACAGCATCCTGACAGAATTCGTTGTTGCGATTATCATTCTGGGCGCCGTAGCGTGGCTTGGAATGCTTGCTCCGTCTCAGATCAGCTAGGGGACAGCCAAAGCTCATGCGTGAGATTTTTACTTTCATATCAGCGAGTTGACCATGCAGCGTATTTTAATCGTTGAAGACGAACAAAAAACAGGTCGTTACCTGCAGCAGGGACTGGTTGAGGAAGGCTATCAGGCCGATCTCTTTAATAATGGCCGCGATGGTCTCGGGGCCGCGTCGAAGGGACAGTATGATTTGATAATACTGGACGTGATGCTGCCTTTCCTCGACGGGTGGCAAATCATCAGCGCACTGAGGGAGTCCGGGCACAAAGAACCGGTCCTGTTTTTAACCGCAAAGGACAACGTGCGGGACAAAGTGAAAGGACTGGAGCTTGGCGCAGATGACTACCTGATTAAGCCCTTTGATTTTACGGAGCTGGTTGCACGTGTAAGAACCCTACTGCGCCGGGCACGCTCGCAGGCCGCAACAGTCTGCACCATCGCCGATATGACCGTTGATATGGTGCGCCGGACCGTGATCCGTTCGGGGAAGAAGATCCATCTCACCGGTAAAGAATACGTTCTGCTTGAGTTGCTGCTGCAACGCACCGGAGAAGTGTTACCCAGGAGTCTTATCTCGTCCCTGGTCTGGAACATGAATTTTGACAGTGATACGAATGTGATTGATGTCGCCGTGAGACGTCTGAGAAGTAAAATTGATGATGACTTTGAGCCAAAACTGATCCATACCGTTCGCGGTGCCGGATATGTCCTGGAGATCAGAGAAGAGTGAGGTTCAAAATTTCCCTGACCACACGCCTGAGCCTGATTTTTTCTGCGGTGATGCTTACGGTATGGTGGTTATCAAGTTTTATCCTGATTAGCACCCTGAATGGCTATTTCGATAATCAGGACCGCGATTTTCTGACAGGTAAACTTCAGCTCACCGAAGAGTTTCTTAAAACAGAGACGTTCAGGAACAAAACGGATATTAAGTCATTATCAGAAAAAATAAACGATGCGATGGTGGGGCACAATGGCTTATTCATTTCTATAAAAAACATGGAAAATGAAAAAATTGTTGAACTCTATGCCAAAAATTCTGTTGTTCCAGCGGTCCTGCTTAATAAGTCGGGTGATATTCTCGACTATATGATCCAGACGGAAGAAAATAACACCGTGTACCGCAGTATCTCGCGGCGGGTTGCCGTGACGCCGGAACAGGGTAAAAGCAAACATGTCATCATTACGGTTGCCACGGATACTGGGTATCACACCCTGTTTATGGACAAACTCAGTACCTGGCTGTTCTGGTTCAATATCGGTCTGGTCTTTATTTCTGTTTTTCTGGGCTGGCTGACCACACGTATTGGTCTGAAACCGCTACGGGAAATGACCAGTCTGGCTTCCTCCATGACCGTACACAGCCTGGATCAGCGTCTAAATCCCGATCTGGCTCCGCCGGAAATCTCTGAGACCATGCAGGAGTTCAATAATATGTTTGATCGCCTGGAGGGGGCATTCCGGAAACTGTCAGATTTCTCGTCTGACATCGCGCATGAGCTGCGCACACCAGTCAGTAATCTGATGATGCAGACGCAGTTTGCACTGGCTAAGGAAAGGGATGTTTCGCATTACCGCGAAATTTTATTCGCTAACCTGGAAGAACTGAAAAGGTTGTCACGAATGACCAGTGACATGCTTTTTCTGGCACGTTCAGAGCATGGTCTGCTGCGGCTGGATAAACATGATGTGGATCTGGCAGCCGAACTGAATGAATTACGTGAGTTGTTCGAGCCCCTGGCAGACGAAACAGGAAAGACAATCACGGTTGAAGGAGAGGGCGTTGTTGCCGGAGACAGCGATATGCTCCGACGTGCTTTCAGTAACCTGCTTTCCAATGCAATCAAGTATTCTCCCGATAACACCTGTACAGCGATACACCTTGAGCGTGACAGTGACTGTGTGAACGTGATGATTACGAATACGATGTCCGGCCAGGTTCCCGCTAATCTGGAACGTTTGTTTGACCGGTTCTATCGCGCAGACTCATCAAGGTTCTACAACACGGAAGGCGCGGGGCTGGGATTATCAATTACAAGGTCGATCATTCATGCTCACGGCGGCGAGCTGTCAGCAGAACAGCAGGGGCGGGAAATTGTGTTCAGTGTGCGTCTGTTAATGGATTAATACCGTTATTCAGGAGAAACCCGGAAGGTGACAAAAATGTCATCGTTCAGTCACGCGATAAACAGAGGCGGTTTTTTATAATCAGCCATAAATCAGGACAGCGTGATAATTCAATCGCCCGGTTCCTGGCGTGATGATCAACCAGCCCTGAGATCAAATGCTTTCTCTGTTATAAGCATTGATTGTTCGGGTATGAAAACACCGGAGACCCAACCATGAAAAAGATCCTTGTATCCTTTATTGCCATGATGGCTGTCGCTTCATCTGCCTGGGCTGCAGAGACAATGAACATGCATGACCAGGTAAATAATGCCCAGGCGCCTGCCCATCAGATGCAATCATCCGCTGAAAAAAGTGCAGTTCAGGGGGAGAGCATGAAAATGATGGATATGAGCGGTCACGATCAGGCCGCAATGTCCCATGAAATGATGCAAAACGGCAATTCTGCCGCCCATCAGGACATGGCTGAAATGCATAAAAAAATGATGAAAGCCAAACCTGAGAACACCCAAGAAACTGCTAAGCCATTTTCCGAAATGAGCGAGCATGAGAAAGCCGCTGTTGTGCATGAGAAGGCGAATAATGGCCAGTCTTCCGTTATTCATCAGCAACAGGCGGAAAAGCATCGCAGCCAGATCACCCAGAATTAACCCGCAGCTCCACTTGTCAGACCCTGATTTGACGCCGAAGTCACTGGCTTACGCTCCCGTCCGGGAGCGTTTTTTTTATAAGCGAAATGAATAATAATGAAAGAGTCCATACACAATGTCTTTTTTGGTCATGCCGACCTTACAATTAACTTATGTTGTTTGAGAATCCTGTTCCCCAGTCATCTCCAGGGTTCATGCCGCGCCGTATCCTGAGACTGGCTGAGAATACGAATGACCGTAACCATAGAATGTGATGATACAAAATAGATCATGTGCTGTTCCACCGGCAGTGTGCAGATATCGTCTCCCAGCTCTGCACGATGCGTGCCGATATCATGCATGGCCAGCACATCAAACACTGCAGCTATACGGCCGATGTATGCATCCGCCTGAACAACCCCGAACTCTCTGAAGCTGTAGTCCCAGATGGCCTCCAGATCCTCTTCTGCTTTTGGTGTCAGCTCAATCTCTTTCATTTGCCACCCTGGCCCTGACATTCTTCAGGAATGCATCCTTGTTCCATGGTTTCGCCTCGCCGCTGCTGATTCCTTCGGCCAGCAGATCGCGGAGTTCCTGAAGGCGTGATTCAGCCTGCTTCTCGCGCAGTAGACGCAGCGCGTCACGCATGACCTCGCTCTGGGTACGGTAATCACCGGCCTTAACCAGGGAATCGATAAATTCACGCAGCTCATCACCCACGTCCACCGTCATCGTACGGGCCATAACCCCTCCGCTTCTTATGTAAGATTAGTTCTTACATCATTATATCAGCTTACTCCCCCGCTTCCATCTCCCGAATTTTAGCCAAAACAACACTGCAGTAGTATGGAGATCCGACTTAGCATCTTTTCGGATCTGCACGGCGGGAAACCTGCCATTGATATGATAATCGTCCTAAACACATAAAGTCATTCTTAATGTGATATTTATCATAAATCACAATATAATATCTGATATGATGTTTGCTCAATGCGATATAAATCATTCGAGGTATGATTTTTTACCTAACCGGACATTATCAGACGGAGCGTGCAGGATGGATGAGAAAGAAGTGAATTTTTCACTCAGCTATGAGCAGCTGACCCGGATAGCGGAAGAGCGTATCCGTGAGTGCAATCTGGACAGCCAGGGCGCGATTTACATCAGCGAGTCAGCCAAGGCCGGTGCCGTGCTGAGCTATTGGTATGAACTGGCCATAAATGGCTATGCCTCAGTGAATGCCATAAAGAGGCAAGAGCTCATAGACGCCGATCACCTGCGCCTCAGAAAACTCATCTGGCCGGAGGCGGACAAGCAATGACTCAGGCGCGCCGACCATCGCCGCTGCAGCGGCGGGTGCTGATTGTGCTGGCCGCCCTCGATGCGAAACGGCCGGGCCCGGTGGCGACGCGGGATATCGAGCGGGTGCTGGAGCAGGGCGGGGACGCCCCGGTGTACGGGCCGAACCTGCGCGCCTCCTGCCGGCGCATGGAAGCCGCGGGCTGGCTGCGCACCCTGCGCGCCCCGAACCTGCAGCTGGCCGTCGAGCTGACGCAGGACGGTCGCTGCATTGCAGAACCGCTCTTCCAGGCAGAACGCGAGGCTGAAACGGCACGAAAACGACTGACAGACGTCCGGCGTCTGCCGTTACGCCAGACGGCTGCCGGTGACGCGGTGGAGCTGCAGCTGGATGACGGCCATTACACCATCAGGGAAGCGGCCTACGTGATCCGTCTGGACGGTACCACCTGCCTGCAGCTGACGGATGCCGGCGGCATACGCCGGATAAAAGAGGGCGATCCCCTGCAGGTGGCCAGCTGGTATCAGGCCTGTTTTGATGCAGGCCTGCCGGTCACCGTCCAGGTGAATGAGAGCCGGGACTGATCGCCACCACACAAGGAACAGGAGCATAAAATGAAAGTCACTGAACCCGGGCTGAATAAGCTGATCGATAACCTGAACACCCTGATTTGCGAGGACAGCCTGCTCACGCGCAAGGAGCGTGAAACGCTGGTACTGGCCGTCGCTGCCATCGGCGCCATGAAAGCGCGCGTCGGCTTGAAAAAAGGCGAAGCGCCGGCCGTTGCCAGACGGGAAAAAAGGGAGAAAAAAGACCGCCAGCCTGATCCGCGTTTTCCGCGAGCCGGTCATCCCTGGCAGGAAGACGAAAAAACCTTACTGAGTGATGCGCTCGATTCGGTACCGGACGAAGAGATTGGCAGGCATCTGTTCTGGCTTTCCGAGAAACTGGGCAGAACGCCTTTCAGTGTTGCTTTCCAGATCGCGGCAATCAGGGAGCTGCAGGACGGCTGGGAGGAGCAGTTCAGGGAGATTTCGGATAAAATTCGCTTGTCCGGCCTGAGCATCAGTGATTATCTGAAGCAGAACGGCACGGGCCATAACGCCTGAAGAAATTTGCGTTACAGAAAAATTATATAACTGAGGGGCAGTGATGAAAACAGCGATATGGGTGGTGGTGTATTTCACGATGTGTTTTCTGCTTTTCACAGGATGGATGTTCGCCTTCGCGCAGTATGCGCCCTATAACGGGCAGGAGCACGCGTTCTCTCTGACGTATCTGCTTAATTTATTTTTTCTTCACGTTGTGATGGTACCTTACTACGAGTTCTTTCAGACTGAACCATACAGCAATGCATTAATGAGTCTGGCAGATGAATCCGGTCAGATGATACGTTTTCATCACGTGGTACCTGTTCTCCGGATATATAGCCTGTCCGCACTCTTAACTTTTGTGGGTTACATCATATATGCAAAATGGTTCACTCATAACCGGCTGAAAGAAATGCATCTTCCAGAATGATATTACCGGGACACCTCAGGATATAAAAAACCAATGACGAAACAGGAATGGATTTTTCGACTACGGCGCTGTACATCAAAGGAAACCCTGGAAAGGATAATAGAAAAAAATAAATATTCTCTGTCAGATGATGAGCTTGAGCATTTCAATGCCGCGGTTGATCACCGGCTGGCGGAAATGGCAATGGGGAAGTTTTATGATAAAATACCTGCAGGCGTTTGGAAATATGTTAAATAATACAGCCAGCATCAGTCTGTTCGCAGTTATCTCACCTGGAGCGCAATCATGAATATGATATTTGAACTGATTGGATTGTTACTGGTAGTCGGATGCGCATTCTTCACCACTTTTTTCTTAGCCGCTGTAGCAGGCACTATGGTAGTTATTCTTGCTGGAAGCCATCGGAATGGCCGTCATCCCCTTCTTTGTAAACAAGGTGGGAGCGAAAAAAGCGCTGATTGCAGGAGGCATGATCATGATCTGTCGCATTCTGGTGTCAGCAACCTCAGAAAGCCCTTACATCATCTCGCTGATTAAGCTATTTCATGCGATTGAAGTACCGCTGTTTGTGATCTCGGTATTCAAATACAGCGTGTCCAACTTTGATTCTCGCTTATCTTCCACCATCTTCCTCGTGGGATTCCAGATCGCCAGCTCGCTGGGTATCGTGTTGTTATCGATCCCGGTGGGGATGTTGTTTGATGCGTTTGGCTACCATTTTGTATTCTATCTGTTCTCCGCCATCGTCTCGGTGATTCTGCTGTTTGGCGTGGTCTTCCTGAGCAATGGACGTAATACAGGCCCACGCAGTGGTGTGGTGCAAAACGAAACCTTATAATATTAGCGAGGCAATGTCGCCGCTGACATTGCCTTTTTCTTTGTCGTTTATCGATGGATAGTGTATCAGGAAAAATCCATATCTCATTGAAGATGCAAATTTTTCCTGACAAAGCTGTCAATGATGAGGCTTTTGCAACGGTATATTTCACTTATTTTTGTGGCATTCAGTTTATGCAAAATAATATTGACATAAGACTGAACCGTTTTTATGGAGATTAGCAGGCGGCGGGAAATTTCCACCAGCGAGTAGCCATTTAAAATCAGATGGATGATATGCGCTTCTCTTTTGGTAAACGCCAACTTTTCCCTCTTCAGATGAATCCGCATTTTTTTAAAAACCTGCCTTATCATGAGATATTCATTACCTGTTAATTCGGTATCAATGAATACCGCTTCGCGATCTGCCCCCCTCATTCCTGACCGCGGTTTTAATAAAAAGATGATATTGACTGGTGAAATGTGCAGGTGTTTGAGACGCCCGGCATCGCAGGTTTTCAGCTCTGACTCCACAATCACCACATCGCTGTTGCTGAAAGCAATTTCGGTGATCCGGGAAAATAAAACCCTGTTGACGGAGAGGCTGTTGTCGCTAAACATACATTTCAGACCTTCAAGCATGAAATTATTATTGGTAACAACATAGATATTCATAGAGTCCCCGCAGCAATAACCTTTTGCGAATCGTACCGTTCCTTACGTTCTGACAAAGTGACGCCTGGACTGGTGTCGGCGTAGAAGTGAATTTCATCGCCGGTTAACTGTGACGTACCCCGGCTCCCCGGAGTACGTCAGTTGCTCTAATGGTGCGCTGCTAGCACGCTATTTACGATTTCCACCGCTTCTTTCTCGATCTGCTTACGATGTGCTTCACCGAGGAAGCTCTCGCAGTAGATCTTGTAAGCGTCTTCCGTACCTGACGGACGTGCGGCGAACCAGCCGTTGTCGGTCATCACTTTCAGACCACCAATCGATGCGCCGTTGCCCGGCGCGGCGGTCAGACGTGCGGTGATCGGGTCGCCGGCCAGCTGGCTGGCGCTGACCATTTCCGGCGACAGCTTCGACAGCGCCGCTTTCTGTGCGGAAGTGGCCGAAGCCTGCAGACGGTTATAGCTTGGCGCGCCGAAGCGGGCGGCCAGCTCGTCGTAGTGCTCCTGCGGGTTTTTACCGGTGACGGCGGTGATTTCTGCCGCCAGCAGGCACATGATGATCCCGTCTTTGTCGGTCGACCACGGGGTTCCGTCAAAACGCAGGAACGAGGCGCCCGCGCTCTCTTCGCCGCCGAAGCCGAAGCTGCCGTCGAACAGACCGTCAACAAACCATTTAAAGCCCACCGGCACTTCCACCAGCTTACGGCCGAGGTCGTTCACCACGCGATCGATCATCGCCGAGGAGACCAGCGTCTTACCGACGGCGACATCCTGGCCCCACTGCGGACGATGCCGGAACAGGTAGTTAATCGCCACCGCCAGATAGTGGTTCGGGTTCATCAGACCTGCCGGCGTGACGATGCCGTGACGGTCATAATCCGGATCGTTAGCGAAAGCCAGATCGAACTTATCGCGCAGCGCCAGCAGCCCTGCCATCGCGCACTCCGAAGAGCAGTCCATGCGAATGGCGCCGTCTTTATCAAGGTGCATAAAGCGGAAGGTTTGATCGACGTGATCGTTGACGATGGTCAGATCGAGCTTGTAGTGCCCGGCGATACGCTTCCAGTATTCGATACCGGACCCGCCCAGCGGATCGACCCCGAGCCTGAGGCCGGCTTTCTGAATCGCCGCCATATCGACGATATCCGCCAGTCCTTCAATAAACGGCTGCACCAGATCCTGCTCTTTGACATGACCGGATGCCAGTGCCGCGTCGAGGGAGAGGCGCCTGACGCCCTGCAGACCCGAGGCCAGCAGTTCGTTAGCGCGATTCTCGACCACTTTGGTGACGTTGGTATCCGCCGGGCCGCCGTTCGGCGGGTTGTACTTGATACCGCCATCTTCCGGCGGGTTATGCGACGGCGTAATCACGATGCCGTCCGCCAGCGGACCGCCTTTTTTGTTGTGCACCAGGATGGCATTGGAAATGGCCGGCGTCGGGGTAAAACCGTTGTTTTCCTGCACGATAACATCAACGCCGTTGGCTGCCAGCACTTCCAGAACCGAAATAAAGGCCGGTTCGGAGAGCGCGTGGGTATCTTTACCTACGTAGCAGGGACCGGTAATCCCGTTCTTCGCGCGGTCTTCCGCAATCGCCTGAGCGATCGCCAGAATATGCTGCTCATTGAAGTTATGGCGCCCTGCGCTGCCACGATGGCCAGAGGTGCCAAACTTCACCGCATGCTCCGCGTTGCCCGCTTCCGGCTTCAGTACGTAGTACTGCGCGGTCAGCTGAGCGACGTTAATCAAATCACTTTGTTGCGCAGGCTCCCCTGCGCGTTTACTGTCCGTCATTTTTCTCTCCTGTCATATCCGTCAGGCTTATTAATGTGTTCCTGCTGGGTCGCTCACCGATGGTGCCCCCTTTCCCCCGGCGCTCCCGGGGGCGTGAATGTGGCCTAGAGCTGCGTTTTGTCGATATACCAGATCTTTTGCGCATACTCCCGCACCGTACGGTCCGATGAGAAATAGCCCATGTTGGTAATGTTGTGCATTGTTTTGGCGGTCCACTCTTCCGGGGTTCGGTAGAGCGCATCCACCCTGTCCTGACAGTCAACATAGCTGCGGTAATCGGCCAGAACCTGATAGTGGTCGCCAAAGTTAATCAGCGAATCCAGCAGACCGCGATAGCGGTCCGGCTCCTGTGGGCTGAACACCCCGGTCCCCATCTGGGTCAGCGCCTGGCGCAACTCTTCATCATGGTCGTAGTAATCATGCGGCTGGTAGCCGTTGCTGCGCAGCGCCTCAACCTGTTCGGCGGTATTACCGAAGATAAAGATATTCTCCTCCCCCACGTGCTCCAGCATTTCAACGTTGGCGCCGTCCAGCGTGCCAATGGTCAGCGCGCCGTTGAGGGCGAATTTCATGTTACTGGTCCCGGAGGCTTCGGTCCCTGCCAGCGAAATCTGCTCAGAAAGATCCGCGGCCGGAATGATGGTCTGCGCCAGACTGACGCTGTAGTTGGGAATGAACACCACCTTTAACTTGTCGCCGATCTGCGGATCGCTGTTGATGACTTTGGCTACATCGTTAATCAGATGGATTATCTGTTTTGCCGTGTGGTAAGCGGATGCGGCTTTGCCGGCGAAAATCACCACTCGCGGCACCCAGTCGGCCTGCGGGTCAGCCTTGATACGGTTATAGCGGGTGATCACGTGCAGCACATTCATCAGCTGGCGTTTGTATTCGTGAATGCGCTTAATTTGCACATCAAACAGCGCCTTCGGATTAACCACCACCCCCAGCTGGCGGGCAATATAATCGGCCAGCCGCTGTTTATTCGCCAGTTTGGCTTCGCTGACGGCCTGGTTAACCAGCGGATAATCCTGATATTCCCCCAGTTCACTCAGCTGACTTAAATCTGTGCGCCAGGTCTGGCCAATATAACGGTCCAGAACCCCGGAAAGGGACGGATTAGCGGCCGCCAGCCAGCGGCGCGGCGTGACACCGTTGGTGACGTTGGTGAAGCGTCGCGGAAAGATTTTGGCGAAATCGGCAAACAGCGACTCCACCATCAGCCGGGAGTGCAGTTCCGACACGCCGTTAACCTTGTGACTGACCACTACCGCCAGCCAGGCCATCCGCACGCGGCGACCATTGGACTCATCAATAATCGAGGTCCGGCTCAGCAACGCCATATCATCGGGATAGTGCTCCTGCATCGTTTTCAGAAAATAGTCATTAATCTCGAAGATAATCTGCAAATGGCGCGGCAGGATTTTCCCCAGCATATCGACCGGCCAGGTCTCCAGCGCTTCGCTCATCAGGGTATGGTTGGTGTAGGAGAAGACCCGACAGGTCACCTCAAACGCGTCATCCCAGCTGAAGCGGTGTTCGTCAATCAGCAGACGCATCAGCTCCGGGATCGACAGCACCGGATGGGTGTCATTGAGGTGGATAGCAATTTTATCCGCCAGGTTGTCATAGGTTTGATACAGCTGGTAATGACGGGTGAGGATGTCCTGTACCGTCGCCGAAACAAGGAAATACTCCTGACGCAGGCGCAGTTCACGCCCGGAATAGGTCGAGTCGTCCGGGTAAAGCACGCGGGAAACGTTCTCAGAGTGGTTCTTATCCTCCACGGCGGCGAAATAGTCCCCCTGGTTAAATTTACCGAGATTAATTTCACTGCTGGCCTGGGCACTCCACAAACGCAGGGTGTTGGTGGCATCGGTGTCATAACCCGGGATAATCTGATCGTAGGCCACGGCAATAATTTCTTCGGTTTCCAGCCAGCGTGAGTTTTTGCCCTCATGTTGAACACGTCCGCCAAAGCGCACGGTATAGCGGGTTTTATGGCGCTCGAATTCCCACGGGTTACCGTACTCCAGCCAGTAGTCCGGTGACTCCATCTGCCGGCCGTCGATGATGTTTTGCTTGAACATACCGTAGTCGTAGCGGATACCATAGCCGCGGCCTGGCAGCCCCAGTGTGGCCAGGGAATCGAGAAAACAGGCCGCCAGACGACCGAGACCGCCGTTGCCCAGCCCCGGATCGTTCTCCTCATCAATCAGCTCTTCCAGATCCAGCCCCATCCCTGCCAGAGCCGTTTTCACATCCTCATAGATGCCCAGCGACAGTAAGGCATTAGAGAGGGTTCGGCCGATGAGAAACTCCATCGACAGATAATAAACCTGCCGGGCCTGCTGCGAGATCCGCGCCCGATGCGCCCGCAGCCAACGTTCTACCAGCCGATCGCGAACGGCGAACAGCGTGGCGTTGAGCCATTCATGCTTATTGGCAAGTGAGGGATCTTTACCAAGAATAAACATGAGCTTATAAGCGATAGCATGCTGTAGCGCTTCTTCATTCAGACTGGGTGAAATATAACTTAAGCGTGGTTCCATTTTTCTTATCCGTAGCAATTAAATAATACGCTGATACAACTGGTGGAAAGACTTAGCGGCAATTTGCCAGCTAAAATCCATGCTCATTGCCTGACGTTGCACGTACCGCCACAGCGATGGACGGGACCACAGGACAAAGGCCCGGTGGATGGCATGTAATAGTGATTCAGTCTCGCTGTCGGTAAACACAAATCCGCTCGCGATCCCGTCAGCAAGGTTTTCGAGCGAACAGTCGGCGACGGTATCCGCCAGTCCGCCGGTGCGACGAACCAGCGGCAATGTGCCGTAGCGAAGGCCATAGAGCTGGGTCAGACCGCAGGGTTCAAAACGGCTGGGCACCAGGATGACGTCGGCGCCGCCAATCATCTGATGCGACAGCGCCTCGTCGTAACCGATCCGGATACTCACCTGCCCGGAGTATTGCGCCGCAGCGGCAAGAAAACGGGCCTGCAAATCCGGGTCGCCGGATCCCAGTAGCGCCAGCTGCCCTCCCTGCGCAATGATTCCCGGCAGTGCGCCAAGGAGCAGATCCAGCCCCTTCTGGCTGGTGAGCCGGCTCACGACGGTGAACAACAGCGCCCGGCCGTCCTCCTTCAGCCCCAGCGTCGTCTGCAGCTGCTGCTTGTTCTTCGCTTTCTCAGCCAGCGAGTTCCGGTCGTAAGGCGCAGCCAGCAGCGGATCGCGGCGCGGATCCCAGATGCTTTCGTCGACGCCGTTAAGGATCCCCGACAGTCGCCCTTCCCGCTGACGTTGCCGCAGCAACTCTTCCAGACCGAACGCGTACTGCGGTTCGGTAATTTCACGGGCATACGTCGGGCTGACGGTGGTGATATGGTCAGCGAAATAGAGGCCCGCCTTAAGGAAGGAGATCTGTCCTTTAAACTCCACCCCATGCATCTGGAAGAATGACCACGGTAAAGCGATCTCCGCCATATGCCGGGCGAGGAACAAGCCCTGATAGGCAATGTTGTGCACCGTAAACACTGACCTGGCGGGGTTGCCGCGGGCGGCCAGATAAGCCGGCGTGAGGCCCGCATGCCAGTCATGGGCGTGGACGATTTCAGGCCGCCAGAACGGATCCAGACCGCCAGCAAGCTCGGCCGCGACCCAACTCAACAGCGCGAAACGCAGGACGTTATCGGGATAATCCTGCATCTGCGGGTCATGATAAGGATTACCCGGCCGGTCATAGAGATGCGGGGCATCAATCAGATAGATGCCCACGCCGTTAAAGTCGCCAAACAACAGTGTCATCGGCCCGGCGAAGGTCTCCCTGCTGGCCACCACCTGCGGTTCCCCGACTCCGTCGCGGATCGCGGGAAACCCCGGCAGCAGCACGCGGGTATCCACGCCCTCGGCTATTTGCGCCGCCGGGAGAGCACCGGTCACATCAGCCAGCCCCCCCGTTTTCAACAGAGGGAACATCTCCGCTCCTACATGTAAAACTCGCATGGATGCTCCTTAATTATTCAGGCATGAAGGCGACGCGATGCCAATGACGGCAATCACAGCTGCGGCAGCTTTTATTTCCGCCAACGGCTTCATAGTTCAAGTCGGTTCAGCATTTCCTGGGTAACGAGGATGATCCCCTCTTCCGAACGATAAAAACGCTGCGCATCCTCAACGGCATTTTCGCCAATCACCATTCCCTCCGGAATAACACATCCCCTGTCGATCACGCAGCGTCTTATCCGGCAGGAGCGACCGACCCAGACGCCCGGTAATAAAACCGACGAATCAATATTACAAAACGAGTTAATGCGAACTTTGGAGAATAAAACCGACTGCACCACCACCGAGCCGGAAATAATACAGCCGCCGGAGACCAGAGAATTCATGGTCATGCCATGACTGCCGGAACGGTCCTGAACAAATTTAGCGCTGGGTAGCGACTCGACATAAGTCCGGATAGGCCAGTTACGATCATAAACATCCAGTTCAGGTACCACAGAGGCTAAATCCAGATTCGCTTTCCAGTACGCCTCCAGTGTCCCGACATCGCGCCAGTATGGCTCGGCATTATTATCGGACTGTACGCAGGAGCGCGGGAACGGATGCGCATACGCTTCACCTGCCGCCGTTATTTTGGGAATAATATCTTTGCCAAAATCATGGCTGGAGCCTTCATCCCGATCGTCTTCTGCCAGCAGCTGGTAGAGATATTCCGCATCAAACACATAAATGCCCATACTGGCAAGCGAGCGGGTTTCATCGCCAGGCATGGTGGGTGGATTAGCCGGTTTTTCAACAAATTCAATGATTTTGTCATTCTCATCCACGGCCATGACGCCAAACGCGTTTGCCTCTTCAACCGGGACCGGCATGCAGGCCACGGTGCAGCGCGCCCCTTTTTCAACGTGATCAAGCAGCATCCGCGAATAATCTTGTTTATAGATATGGTCCCCGGCCAGAATAACGACATATTCCGCATCATAGCGGCGGATAATATCCAGGTTCTGGGTCACAGCATCCGCCGTCCCCCGATACCAGTTCTCCCCATGCACCCGCTGCTGTGCCGGTAATAAATCCACGAACTCATTCATTTCTTCGTTAAAGAATGCCCAACCGCGTTGAATATGCTGCACCAGTGAATGCGACTGATATTGTGTAATAACCCCAATACGTCTTATTCCTGAGTTAATACAATTTGATAAGGCAAAATCAATAATTCTGAATTTACCGCCAAAATGCACCGCAGGTTTTGCGCGAATAGTGGTCAGGTCTTTTAATCGGGTTCCGCGCCCGCCGGCGAGGATCAGGGCCACGGATTTAAGCGGTAACTGGCGCGACAGCATTACGTTGTCAGTATATTCAATTTTACTCATAATTATGTCCTGCTATTTAATAAAAGCCATAAAAGAAAATAATGAAGAAAAAGCCTCACTCTTCTGCAAATGAATTCAGAAGTGATCACCTCCGGTAATAAGTAAACTGCAATAGATCGACTGCGTGTTTTATTGACCAGCAGACTCCCGCACCAGCCAGATTGTCGCCAGCGGCGGCAGCGTCACCGACAGCGAATGCTCCCGACCGTGGCTGGCGATCGCCTCGCTTGCCACGCCGCCGCCGTTGCCGGTATTGCTCCCGTGGTAGTGCATCGAGTCGGTGTTCAGCTCTTCACGCCAGCGCCCCGGCTGATTAACCCCGAAGCGATAGCCGTGACGCGGCACCGGCGTGAAGTTGCTGGCAACGATTATCTCGTTCCCGGCTTTATCGCGACGGACAAAGATAAATACCGACCGTTCGTGATCATCGACAACCAGCCACTCAAAGCCGTACGGGTCAAAATCCAGTTCGTGCAGCGCCTTATGATGACGATAGGTATGGTTCAGATCGCGCACCAGACGCTGCACCCCGTGATGCCAGTTGTCGTCCCCTTCCAGCAGATGCCAGTCGAGGCTGGCGTCGTGGTTCCACTCCCGTCCCTGGGCGAATTCATTGCCCATAAACAGCAGTTTTTTCCCCGGGAAGGCGAACATCCAGCCGTAGTAGGCGCGCAGGTTGGCGAACTTCTGCCAGGCATCGCCGGGCATGCGGTCAAGAAGCGATTTTTTACCGTGGACCACTTCATCATGCGACAGCGGCAGGACGAAGTTTTCGGTGTAGTTGTAGAGTATCCCGAAGGTCATCTTGTCGTGATGATGCCGACGATGGACCGGGTCGAGTTGCATATAGTCGAGGGTGTCGTGCATCCAGCCGAGGTTCCATTTGAACCAGAAGCCGAGGCCGCCCGTCGACGCAGGGCGTGAGACACCGGCAAAATCGGTGGACTCCTCCGCCATCGTCACTGCCCCCGGCGTCTGCTCGCCCAGCACCCGGTTGGTATTGCGCAGGAACTCGATCGCTTCGAGATTTTCCCGGCCGCCGTACTTGTTGGGCACCCACTCACCCTGCTTGCGGCTGTAGTCGCGGTAGATCATCGACGCCACCGCATCCACCCGCAGCGCATCGATGCCGAAGCGCTCGATCCAGTACAGCGCGTTACCCACCAGGAAGTTACTGACTTCACGGCGGCCGTAGTTATAGATCAGCGTGTTCCAGTCCTGGTGATAGCCTTCGCGCGGGTCGCTGTGTTCATACAGCGCGGTGCCGTCAAACAACGCCAGGGCGAAGTCATCGGCCGGGAAGTGGCCCGGCACCCAGTCGAGGATCACGTTCAGGCCCGCGGCGTGCGCGGCGTGGAGGAAGTAGCGGAAATCTTCCCGGGTACCAAAGCGACGGGTCGGCGCGTACAGCCCGGTGGGCTGATAGCCCCAGCTGCCGTCGAACGGATGTTCGTTAACCGGCAGCAGCTCGAGATGGGTGAAGCCCATCCACTTCACGTAGGGCACCAGCCGATCGGCCAGTTCGCGGTAGCTCAGCCAGAAATGGTTATCGGTATGACGACGCCAGGAGCCGAGGTGGACTTCATAAATCGAAATCGGTGCATCAAACTGGTTGGCCTGCTTACGGGCCGGCGGTTGCTCAACTTTCTCCGGCAGGCCGCAGATCAGCGAGGCGGTTTCCGGGCGCATCTGCGCTTCAAAAGCATAAGGGTCGGATTTCACCCGCAGGTGCCCGTGGGCGTCAATCAGCTCGAACTTATACAGCTGGCCGTTGTGCGCGCCGGGAACAAACAGCTCCCAGATGCCAGACTCTTTGCGCAGGCGCATCGGGTGGCGACGGCCATCCCAGTAGTTGAACTGACCGACCACCGACACCCGACGGGCGTTCGGCGCCCAGACGGAAAAGCGCGTCCCGGTCACCCCGTCCATGATGTCGGCATGGGCGCCCAGGGTTTCGTAGGGCCGTAGATGGGTTCCTTCGGCGAGCAGCCAGGCATCAAGCTCCTGCAGCAGCGGGCCAAAGCGATAAGGGTCGTCAATCAGGTTTTGCTGGCCGTGCCAGGTGACCGCCAGCTGGTAACGAAAAGCATTTTTTCGCCGCGGCAGAACGCCGCTAAAGAATCCGCGTGAATCGAGGCATTCGAGCTTGCCAGCTTTACGCCCGGTTTTCGGCTCAATCACCCATACCTCGGTGGCATCGGGTAATAATGCGCGCACTTCCAGACCAGCAGCGGTTGAGTGCATGCCAAGCACAGAGAATGGATCGGAACAATGACCTGCGAGCAGTGCTGAAATCGCACTTTTTTCATTATAATCAGACATGTCAGTCACCCTACTATCATCCTGCGGAAAGAATTAAAACGCCTCTTTCTGCTTTATTGATCCGGTAATATTCCGCTGCAATGCTGCGCATCGAAATATCAACACGTTATTCCAGAGCCTTAAGACATGTCGGTCGTCCACAAATATAGAGCGATTAACCTCCTGAAAAGTGAATTAAATGCGCCGTACGCTTTTTGTATTATCTGACTCCAGAATAATTACTCCTGATTTTCTTTCTGTGAGTAAGTACTCATTTCTTTATGAATTGAAAAACTTATTTTTAAGTTATTATCAGAGGGGCAGCACCCTTAATGGCAACACCACTCGAATCTCATACAAAAAAATGAAAACAGGCCATCTGAGTAGAATAAAAAACCTTTTAACCACGCATTCAATAGCATTTATAACTGGTTGATGGGGCGTGCGGATACTCTGGAAACGGCAAGAACTCTATGCTAGAATTATTTCGGATTTTTTTGACGGCCTCTCAGTATACTCAGTACTCAGGCAGTTCGCGGAAAGCCCCTTCCTTTTAAGCACGGGATGCAAAGCGGAGCCTCCGACAGGACGCCAGTGAAGGCGATTTGGCTCTTCAATTTATTATTTGCTCATCACTTCCAACGCAGTAAGGCGGTGGCCAGAGCGCGTCTGATTTCCACACGGGTTTATGCCATTCGGGTCGTGTCATTTGATCTTGCGACGGCTAACCCCCTTTCAAGCTGTTAGCTTGCTGATAGCCGCTTTGGGAGGAGTTAATCAGCAGATGCGCGTGATCTCGCTCGTCGTCCATTTCAACCAGCTCAACATCAAAATCAGCGCCCACACTGGCAAAGTATTTGCATAGCTTTTCGATGGCATCCAGATTAAATATATTCCGTCGATATTGGGTAACAAACCGCGCGGTCGGGAATGTAAAGAATCAGGGAGCAGTATGGCGTTTTTTTTGCACTGGGATTATGCGCTTTGTTTTTTGGGTATACGGATTTAATGGTTGATGGGGCACCTTCACCCCATCAATCTGATACCACCCTCAGATGGTTGATAGATCGACTCCGTAGTTGAGTTCCTCTGCGAAGTCCGGCAGTCCGTAACCGATGGTTTTCTTGTAGAAAGGAGAGACCTTCGCAGTCGGTGCCTTCTTCTTGTGCTTCGTGGTGTAGAGCATTCGTGCCCGCATCACCTCGAAGGAGTAACCGCGCCCTTCACGGTTCTTGTCCTTGGCCAGTCGGTTGATGGACTCCGTGTAAGCGTTGGTGACGGGCATGTCCGTCTCGAAGTAGGTCATGGTCTCTTCGCGCCAGTTTCCCACTGCCCTGACCAGATCGCTCCAGACTTCCTTTTGGCCCTTCGGGATGGTGGCTATCCACTCGTCCAGGGCGGCTTCTGCCTGGAGCCGTGTGGTGGCGTCCCAGATGCCGTAGAAGCGCTCCTTGTGCTCGTAGGCGGCCAGCAGTTGCGGGAACGCGCCTGTCCAGGTCTCCATGATGAGGCGCTCCCGGTCTGAGACTTCGTGAGCGCGTTTCAGCAGGATTTTCCGGTCTCCCTTGAGAGTCCGGCTCTGGGACGGTTTCAGCTCCTTTCTGAGGCCCTTGCGCACTCTCTCTAGGGCATCGTTGGCCATGCGCACCACATGGAACTTATCGACCACGATACGGGCCTGGGGCAGCACAGCCTTGACCGCTGCCCGGTAGGGGTTCCACATGTCCATGCTGACGATCTCGACCTTCTGCCGGTCTTTCAGCTTCATCAGGTAGTTGGTCACCACGTCCTGGCGGCGGGTGGCCAGCAGGTCGAGCAGGGTTCGCTCCTCAATGTTGGTCAGAATGCAGCGGTAGCGCTTGTTCAGGTATAGCTCGTCAATGCCCAGGATGCGGGGCGTCTCGAAGCGGTGCCAGCGCCCCAGGAACTCGGCGCGGGCGTTGAAGATGTCGCGCACCGTCTTCTCGTCCAGGCCGGTCTGTGCCGCCACAAAGGTGTAGGGGTGGTTGAAGGATTCCTTCTCCACGTACTCATGCAGCCGCAGTGTCATACGGAATCCGTCCACCATCTCCGGTAGCTGGGGCCTGAATGTTGTCTTGCAGGCCCGGCAGGTGTATCGGCGGCGGACCACCCAGAGAGTGACCCGCTTGCCGTGGATGGGCAGATCACGATAGGGAACGTCACGCTTGCCGAACCGTACGAACTCACCCTGCACGCCGCATTCCTCGCAGGCGATGGGATCGGGCACGTCCACCTGGAAGTGCATTTCGTCGTCGGTTGATTTGCAGCCCAGTACTTGGTATTGCGGCAGGTGAAGGATGTTGTCGGGAAGTTCGGTCATGGTGTTGTATAGGCGTAGGTGTCAGTCAGATCCATCCGACTCGGCATTGGTGTTTGCTTTTTTACCCAACAAGCTGCTGGAAACGAAAAGTAAGGCACCGAGGACAATTGCAATATCAGCCAGGTTGAAGGCCGGCCAATGCCAGTCTCGCCAATAGAAATCAAAGGAATCCACAACATAGCCGCGAAAGACCCGGTCAATCAGGTTGCCCATGGCGCCACCGAGGATAAGACTGTAAGCGATGGCTTCTCCTTTATGACGATTTTCAAGGATCAGCTTGATCAGAAAAATCGAGACCACTACCGCGATTCCGATAAAAAAGTAGCGCTGCCAGCCTCCACCATTCGCAAAAAGACTGAATGCGGCACCGGTGTTCCATAGGTGCACCCAGTTAAAGAACGGGGTCACCGAAACATACTCGCCATAGGCCATTGATTGCTGCACCAGCCACTTTACAGCCTGATCAGACGCTGCCAGCAGGCCCGATATGGACAATAGGGCATACGGCGAGAGCTTTTTGCCAATAATGAGCATTATTTAACCCTTCAACGCCAAAATGCGTCTGGCACCGTTAAGTACAATGCCCCCCGCGATGGTGCCGATAATCAGATCCGGATAATTGGAACCGGTCCACGCGACCAGGGCGCCGGCGGTGATGACCCCCAGGTTGATCACCACGTCGTTGGCCGAGAATATCCAGCTTGCCTTCATGTGCGCCCCGCCTTCCCGATGTTTGGATATGAGCAGCAGACAACTGGTATTGGCAATCAATGCGACGAATGCGATAGCCATCATCACCAGCGATTCAGGCTCACTACCGAATACAAAGCGTCTCACCACCTCTACGAGCACGCCCACAGCCAAGATCAGTTGCAGTACACCAGCAAGATGCGCGGCACGTACCTGCATTTTCACGCTATGTCCAACCGCATAAAGGGCAAGCCCGTACACCGCCGCATCGGCAAAATTGTCCAGGGATTCTCCAATCAGGCCGGTGGACCGGGCGATCAGACCGGCAGTCATTTCCACCACGAACAGAAGTGCATTGATGCCGAGCAACCAGCGCAGGGTCCCGGATTCTTGCTTAGCAGAAGCTGCCGAAAACTCGGCGGCCTTGATGGTCTCCGGATTTGCAGCGACGGTTTCCTGAAGCGAGGCGCCTAGCCCCAAGGTCTTCAGTTTCGAGGTGACGGGCTCGACCTCGCCGTCATGCACGACCTTCAGCCGGCGGTTCGACAAGTCGAAGGACAGCGCCCGAATCTCCTCAAAGCCGTTCAGGGCTAGGCGAATCATTCGTTCTTCTGATGGACAGTCCATCTTCGGCACGGCATAAACACTGACCCATCTCCCTGGCGCCTCGGAGGAGGCCTGTATATCGGTATCCGCTGCGGACGTTGCATCACCGCCACAGGCGCCACCACAGGATTTGCTCATGATACGACTCCACTTGAACAATGTTGTGGTACCATTTTAAACTATAAAGCTACTATAAGGTCAATAGAGTAAAGAATCCGTTGGGGAGGAGGCTGATGCGCATTGGTCAGTTGGCGCAGTTGGTAGGGGTCGAAACACAGACGATCCGCTTCTATGAACAGCAGGGCTTGTTGCCGCCGCCTGATCGGCAGGACAACGGTTACCGTGTCTATACCGAGAAGCATGGTGAGGGGCTGGCCTTCATCCGTCGCTGCAGAATCCTGGGCCTGTCACTGGCTGAGATTCACGAACTACAGAGCTATCAGGACGACCCTCATCAGCCTTGTACCGCCGTCAACGCCTTGCTCGATGATCACATCTCTCATGTGCGGTCGCAGATAACCGCTCTGCAAGCGCTTGAGAAACAACTCGTTTCACTGAGAGCGAGTTGCAACGATGACCGGGAAGTTGAGGCGTGTGGGGTTCTTGCTGGAATTAGCGAAGGAAACATGCACCAGCAGTAGGTGAAGCATCAACCAGATAATCCGATGAGATGCCGGTCTGTCTCACTCTCATGCAAAGGTAAGATCAACCATTTAATCCGCTTACCCAGCAAACAAACTGGCAGCCGCATGGCTACCAAGGGTTCGGGTTCTTCATCCATGGCCTGTGGAGCGGTTCACCGCCAGACACCCGAGGCAGGAGCCCGGTGCGTAAATCGCGCACGCCGGGATCTGTGCGGGGGGTATCCGGTAACGGGTATCCCTACCGCGACATGATTTTGTGTGATTTGCACATTTATCATATTACATACCCGTTTCCCGCCGTGCAGATCCGAAAATTACAATTTCCGGATCTCAGGTGGAATACAGCAGGATCTGTGCTGATAATGCAACATTAAGTATAGATTTTTAATATAATTGCATTATTGCTTAATTTGCATCAATAACTTAAACGATTTACATAATTATCAATAAAAGAGTGAGGTTCTTATTTCCCGTGTAAATTATATGCCCTTGTAGAGAGCGAGGCGGTTTTGAACTTGCGGTAATAAGAATAAAATGTACCGACTCTTCCGGGGTACTGAGGTGTTCAGGTTTACGGCAGAGCCCTGCGCGTTTTGTATGAAAAAATTAAAGGACTGAACATGGCGACCACAGTAATAGCTGCCTTTAACGAATTTATGAAAGATACCGTGAATCTCGAAAAGGCAGACACCGATGACGCGCGTGCAAGTCGCGACTGGCTAATCGGTAAGATTAATGATTTTGAAAACGACGAGGTTTTTCCGGTGAGTTATCCCGGGATCCACATTGCTTTCGGTTCATTCGCAAGAAGAACCAAAATTCGTCCGCTTGATGATATCGATCTGATGTTTGGCTTAACCGGGCAAGGTGCCACCTATACCATCCTGAGTGACCGGGTAACTGTAACCTCCTCCGGAGAGGGTTCACGTCTGCACCGTTACCGCCATTCCGGGGCAGACACCGTCTGCTCCGTCAGAATTCTGAATGCCTTTAAAAGCCGTCTGCAGGATGTTGCCCAGTATGCCCAGGCTGATATCAGGCGTAACCAGGAAGCCGTCACGCTTAAGCTGGTCAGCAAGGACTGGAATTTTGACATCGTACCCTGCTTTATTACGAGCGAAGATGCCTTTGGACGGACTTACTATCTGATCCCCGACGGCAACGGCCACTGGAAGTTTACCGACCCCCGCAAAGACAGGGACAGAGTCACAACTATCAATGTGCAGAATGACGGCAATGTGCTCAATGTCATCAGAGCAGTTAAATACTGGCAGCGGCGACCGACGATGCCTTCCATGAGTTCCTACCTGCTGGAGACGCTGATTCTGGACTATTACGCCGTCAGGACATCCTGCTTATCGTTTGTCGATATGGAGCTGGAATCGCTTTTCCGCCATCTTGGTCTTTTCGTACAGTACTCCGTCAACGATCCCAAAGGCATACAGGGGGATATCAACTCTCTTTCAGCCGAGGCTCGTAAGGCGATATCGGACAGATGTTATCTCGATGCGCAGAAGGCATCGGAGGCGAGACGGTTTGAAGATAATAAAGAGTATGAAAAATCCATCAATAAATGGCGCGACGTGTTCGGGCCGTCCTTTCCTGTTTACGGGTGAACCATGAATGCCATTTACACGAACCAGTCGACCAGAGAAAACCTGGATTTACTGTATGCGCAGGCCCGTGTCTACGACAGGGTAAAAAACTGGAACAGGCTGAATTTTCTCTTCAGCATCATCGTGCCGCTCCTGCTTTCGCTCGTTACCGTATACAACCGGAGCCGGGGATTTGTCGATTCAGAGCTGTTGTCTTCACTGTTGGGGTTGTATGGACTTCTGGTACTTACCTTTAACATTGCCATCAGTGGACACATCTCAGCACTGCGCAGGAAGGCTGCCTCAATCCAGGAAATGTACGACTGCCGGGTACTTGGCATCCGTCGCAATGAACTGAAGGTGGAGGAGATCCCACGGGATGACATCATACGGGCAGCGGCATATTTCAGAGACAGTCCGGAAAAAGCACGAAAGCGATTTGGTGAAGAGGGATGGTACGTCAATAAGGTGTATGACGCGCCGCAGGCCGTAATGGCGCTCCTGTGCCACGGAAAAAACCTCGGCTGGGACAAATCGCTAAGGGAGGTGCTGCACGTGTTTTATCTTTCAGCATTCATTGTCTCGCCTGTCGCGATGCTTGTTTACGGCATCGCCATGAAATCTGGGCTGAATGAGATCCTTTTCTATGTAGTGTTCACATTGCCGGTCATCCGCTATTTCTTGCTTCAGTTTCTGGATAATCGCAGCAGTATGAAAAGAAGCGAGAAGCTGAAAAAATACGTTGAGAAGGAATTATCCGGCATCAGGGTTTCCGGAAGGGCAGAAGAAGAGCAACTGGGTTATACGCTCCGGAATATCCAGGATGAGATGTTCGCTTACCGGGCTTCATGTCCGCCCGTTCCCAACGGTATTCAGCTGATAATGAAACCCAAAAATGAGCAAATTTATGTTGATTACTTTGAAACGAATCTGAAGGAGCTGCACCTTCAGGAGTAATCCCTCCTTAGCTCCGGTATAGGATTTACGTATGCCGGAGCACATCACGATAAACCATTCAGGTTGCCTGACTTTCAGCGTAAACACATAGTCACCTTCTCCTCAGATAGTTAGCATCCGGCTTTGCCTTTTTTCGGATCTCAGAGGAAGAAGATAAGAATTATTGCATTTAAAGCCATAATCTTCACTGCCAGTGGCATTCATGAAGGCATAGTGAAATAAAATGGCAACATAACGAAATCCTCATTATTATAAGGGAAATATTCTCATTATAAAGGATCGTCTGTGAAAGGTTCAGAATGGAATAAATGGGATTTACATATTCACAGTCCGATGACGTGGCAGGCCAATGGTTACTCCGACCAGTGTGATATAGAGCGCTATGTACATCTACTCGGAGAAAAGCAACTTTCTCTTGTCGCCGTGACCAACTATTTTTATTTCCGGCAGAATGAGCTGGAAACGATCAGGGAAGAGATTGCCCGTCAGGGTCTCAATATAACCGTGCTGGGAAATGTGGAATTCCGCCTTGATCAACAGAACAAGGCCGGGGATTTTATTAATGTCCATATCCTTTTTTCAGATAAGGTGAGCACCGAACGTATTAACGAAGCCCTAGCCCGTTTTCCGCTCCGGTTAACAGACGGCGACAGAAAGGCCATTTACTGCTGTGAAAAGAGCGTCATGGAAAGCGGCCATGGTGTGGATACCATTGTGGTGGCGTTCAGTGCACTGCTTGAGCATCTCAGTTCCGCATTCCGCCCGTTCAGGGATTACCTAGTGGCCGTCTGTCCGAACGGGTATGGCGGTTATCGACCCGACGCAAATGGGCGCTCTGCGGCAATCGCAACCGAGATCGACCGTCAGGGACATATTATTTTCGGCGGAAAGGGCGATCGTGAATTTTTTATGAAAACGAATCGTTATGACGATGCTGGCGTCAAACCCGTCTTCCTCTGCTCCGATGCACACCGGGTGGAGGATATCGGCAGCCGTTACACTTGGGTAAAGGCGCTTCCGACCTTCGAGGGGCTTCGCCAAGCGTTACTGGAGCCTGAAGGCCGACTGAGGCTCGGGGATGAGTGGCTGACTGAGCTCACGCCAAAAGCGCATTTCAGTCAGATCGATATTGAAGGGACGATTTTTGATGGCCAGGAAATCAGCTTCAGGAAGCTGTCCATCCCCCTTAGTCAGGATATGGTGGCGATTATTGGCGGCCGGGGCACAGGTAAAAGCCTGCTGCTTGATGCGCTCCGTTCCCGCTTTGCCGGTACCGCGGCACGGGGAAGCGAGCAACGTGAAGTGAATGTTCAGTATCTAAGTATTGAATTGGATAAAGCCAATGGTGAGAAGATACGATTTGATGCCCGTTCAGAAGGGTATGAGTATCTGCATGTGTCTCAGGGGGAAATCAAAAAACTCTGCCAGGAGCCGGGGCTCATCAGTGATGAGATCAAGAAAATGCTGAGGCTGACACCGGTTCATGAGGCGGGTGATACGGCCACACAACTGGCAGAAAACCTCAGCGCCTGGCGTGCCTGGCGTGAATTCAGTTTGTACAGGAATGAGCATTCAGAGCCGGTGAATACGCGTGAGTTTCAGCAGCAGATCATCAGAGGCGCTCAGGAAAAAATTGAGGTTCTCACAAGTGACCGCAATAAGGCATTGATTGAGACGTTTCGTGAAAACAGCCGGCGTCAGACATTGCTGGTTCAGATGCGGGATAAATTAACGGGTGTGCGTGCGGACATTGCGACGGCCGAACATAACCTGAATGCCAGCATAGCGGCTATTAATGCTGACTCTACCGCTCAAGAAGCGATCCCGCTCGTAGATCTGTCAGCACAGACAGAGGCTGTTGCGCGCAGGCTTCTATCCGTGCAGGAGCAGACGGCACAGTTCGGGCGTGATAACGACGAGATTATTGGCGCTTTCCGTGAGCAGGGACTGGGACAGGACATCACAGGGTTGCTGGAAAAAGTACATGAATATCAGCGTCAAACGGAGCTTGCGGAAACGCATTTGCGTGAAATAGCGCGTCGAGAGACACAGTACCAGACCGGACTGGAACAACGCGCCAAGGTTGCGGCTGAATTCATGGATGGATTGCTGTCCAGACAGGGTGTGATCGATACGGCTTTCGCGTCGCTAACCAAAAAACCACATCTGACGCAGGACCAGCAGGCCCTGATAAAAGACATTCTTACGGATATCCGCATTTATGGACAGCCACACTTTGATATAAAGGCCTTTTATGATGGAATGCTCAGTTGTCTGAACCGAGGACGATTCAGGGCTAGCGGGGAGCTGACCTCTGTTGACAGGCTTCGGGAGGTGTTCAGGGTCAGCGGTATTGATGAGTTTCGGGCACTGCAGGCAAATGAACCCATGCTGGTTCTGCCGGAATTTTCGGACAAAAAACTGACCGTCGAAGAGTTCTTCTGGCGTGATGAATATTTTAACAGTCAGGGACCGGATTCACTACTCAGTTATCTGTTCAGTCCGGAGCAGATCCAGCGCTATCTGAACGTCAGGGCGGAATTTGAATACAAAGGCAAAACGGTCGAAAAACTGTCAGCCGGTCAACGGGGGACCTTCTATGTCTGCCTTAAACTGGCGACGGACGCCTTCGGATCGCCATTTGTATTCGATCAGCCAGAAGATGACCTAGACAATGACTTCATCATGCACAGTCTGGTACCTCTCTTCAGAAAAATAAAACAGTACAGGCAGGTCATTATCGTGACGCATAACGCCAACCTGGTGGTGAACTGTGATGCTGAGCAGGTCATCATCGCCACTAATAATGATGAAGTCATCAGTTACCGTAGCGGGGCGCTTGAATACGGAGATCATGATGCGCCAAACAGCATGCGCAAGGCAATATGCGATGTGCTTGAGGGAGGCCGTCAGGCGTTCGAAGCCCGTGAGCAAAAATACGGCATGTTGTGGCTTAAAGCCATCTAAGGGGTCTGAGGGCCAATGGAACGGAAACGTACGTTAAGGATTTAATTCATTGTTTAAATTAAAATTTAATGTCATCGGATCGCCGTTTAAAATATCATCCGATAGCGTGAAGCAGCTGTTCGGTGGTTCACTGACGCTGCGGGACTAGGATGGACAGGTTGCAAAGGCTCTGACCATGATACGTGCGCTGAGCATAATGACGAAGGCAGGAATGCCAGAAAGCGAGCGTATTGCCTGACATCAGCAACCGGCTATGGGGATGCTTATCCCAAATCTGATTTATTCCACAAAACCTTTCAGGGGTTGTGTAGGGTACAGGCTCGGAACCCCAAAAACGCGATAACCACCCATTGGGTGGTTATCGCAAACGCTGTCTGCTTTTGGCTCATCATCACCTGACCTAAGGGAGAAGCAAATCCATGAGGTCACTCAAACAGCGATGAGTGAGTCGCTGTGAAGCCACACTGCTATGGCTTCACCACTGTGATCTGTAAAAAGGCCATCAGGCGCTTTTTTCCAGTTCTTTAGCTTCCCGTAACGTGTCCATTGAAATGAACATTGGGATTGTATCGTTGGCAGAGACCTCTTCACGCGTAGCTTCAAAATCGAAGCTTTCGTAAAAAGCCCTTGCACCAACTTTAGCATCAAGGTAAACCCCTTTAATGCCCTTCACAAATGCAGCGCTCTCGACGCAGTAATCGAGAATAGCGCGCAACAACTCTTCACCCCAGCCCTGCCTTTGGTATTGCTTATCGATGGCAATCATTGGGATTTTCATCACCGCAAACACAGGTGGTACCGAATATGGGAATGTTCCATCAGGAACTTCATCGCGGCCCAACTGATACAAAGAGGCCGTCACAAACCCTACAACTTTATCGCCTTTAAGAAGCAATAACCCGTGGATGTTGTCACGGCCACACTGGCGCTTTAACTGCTGTAAATAACCATTCAGCACTTTTTCGCCACAATCGAACTGCTTAATCCCGGTGATTTCTACATCGGAATCAGCCTTTATTACGCGGAACTGCTCATTAGTAATCTCGGACATACCTTGTTTCCCTTGTCATTAGCGCACGGAGTTTCTCTCCCGGCTGACGAGGTGAATTAATGATGTCGTTTAGATGATTCCACTCCTGTTCGCTGAGCACTCGCATTCGCTGTTCATCTAGCGCCTGCTGAGCTGCGCGTGTAGCAGCCATCAAAATAAACGCACTCATATCCACCCCAACCAGCGAGGCTGCTTCTTTCAACTTCTCTTTTATGTCGGCGCTGGTTCTCAGCTCGACACGTGTGTCTTTGGCTCCAGCCAAAGCCAGGCTTGCGGAACCACCAGTCACATTGGTGTTTCTCATCATGTATTCTCCACGAACAATTTTTTTATTAAAAAATTCAGTTATATACCTCCACAATTAATGATCATCGTAAATTTCCTTTTGTGTTGGTTTCTATAAGAAGACGTATGGCCCTACTGTTTCCATTCATCTGACTGTTACATATTATGTGATTGATATTTAAATAATTTTCACGTGACTGTTTGATTGACTCATTACCAGCTGAATTAATAGAAGTCGCTTTGATAGACATAGAATTTCCTTTTATAGTAGATGACATGAATAAGTATATATGATTGATATTTAAGTAATTTAATCGTGTTTTATTGAATTTAAATTTTTAGCTAACTTTCTTTAGCTACCCACATAGTTTTGCATGCTTCGTAACCAGTGTCAACTAAAGCCGTACGCTGTACGTACAATATATCCGGGTGTTGTACGGGTGCCGTTTAGGCTCTGTCGCATTAAGGCCGCGTCAGATAACATGCTGTTTTTTTGTAATGTTGCCGATAGTTACAGTTAATGTCTCTGATCCGAAATACCTTCAAACGTCTGCACGATCCCGTCGACGTTATTGCTCAGTGTGTCCGCTGGTATCTGGTTTACTCACTGAGTCTGCGTGATCTCGAAGAGATGATCGCGGAATGTGGTCTTCATGTTGACCACTCCACGCTTCACCGCTGAGTTATCCGTCTGGTACCATTGTTGGATACTGTGTTTCGTCGGCATAAACGGGCGGTAGGTCGTCGATGGCGAATGGATGAAACCTACACATAATTAAAGGCTAGTGGAAGTATCTGTATCGCGCGGTCGATACATCAGGGCACACCATCGACTTTTTGCTGACCGCCAGACGGGACTCTGCTGCCGCCTTACGCTTCTTTTGCAAGGCGATTCGCCATCACGGCGAACCGGAAGTGGTCACTATCGATAAAAGTGGCGCCAACACCGCAGCGTTGGCCACGCTCAACGCCGGCAAACCCGATGAGGAAACGATTACCATCAGGCAAAGCAAGTATCTGAACAACCTGGTTGAGCAAGATGATCGAAATATCAAACGTCGAATACGCCCGATGCTGGGATTTAAATCGTTTCGCCGGGCACAGGCCATTCTGGCCGGCATTGAATTGCTCCACATGATACGCAAAGGACAATATCAACATCCGGCAGGTGATGGAATGTCACCTGCGGAACAGTTTTATTGGCACTGTTGCAAATAGTCGGTGGTGATAAACTTATCATCCCCTTTTGCTGATGGAGCTGCACATGAACCCATTCAAAGGCCGGCATTTTCAGCGTGACATCATTCTGTGGGCCGTACGCTGGTACTGCAAATACGGCATCAGTTACCGTGAGCTGCAGGAGATGCTGGCTGAACGCGGAGTGAATGTCGATCACTCCACGATTTACCGCTGGGTTCAGCGTTATGCGCCTGAAATGGAAAAACGGCTGCGCTGGTACTGGCGTAACCCTTCCGATCTTTGCCCGTGGCACATGGATGAAACCTACGTGAAGGTCAATGGCCGCTGGGCGTATCTGTACCGGGCCGTCGACAGCCGGGGCCGCACTGTCGATTTTTATCTCTCCTCCCGTCGTAACAGCAAAGCTGCATACCGGTTTCTGGGTAAAATCCTCAACAACGTGAAGAAGTGGCAGATCCCGCGATTCATCAACACGGATAAAGCGCCCGCCTATGGTCGCGCGCTTGCTCTGCTCAAACGCGAAGGCCGGTGCCCGTCTGACGTTGAACACCGACAGATTAAGTACCGGAACAACGTGATTGAATGCGATCATGGCAAACTGAAACGGATAATCGGCGCCACGCTGGGATTTAAATCCATGAAGACGGCTTACGCCACCATCAAAGGTATTGAGGTGATGCGTGCACTACGCAAAGGCCAGGCCTCAGCATTTTATTATGGTGATCCCCTGGGCGAAATGCGCCTGGTAAGCAGAGTTTTTGAAATGTAAGGCCTTTGAATAAGACAAAACGCTGCCTCATCGCTAACTTTGCAACAGTGCCGATGATAAAGGGTTAGACCCCGTGAGGCCTATCTGGCTATTGTACAGGATATACGTATCCGCTTAACGAACAAGAACCTCACGCGCGTCTTTCATCAGGGTCCGAATCGATGACGATTCATCATGGCCGTTTATAGTACCGCAGTCTCTCCCCTTTATTTTTACTGAAGAGCAGACAGAAACCATAAACACCGGCGTTGACACGCCGGGGAAGCCCTTATAGTACAATAATTTTCGAAATCCAACCCATCCCGCCTACAGGAATGACGGATTTTTCGGCGGTTCCGGCGTAGACCCACCACAACTGCTGTATAGCTTGTGGGTAAGTGATAATGAAGTGCAAACGAGATGGCGCAAATACTCTTTTGGTTTATCTTTTAATTACTTACGTATTAAAAGATAAACCAAAAAATAAAAGACATTACTGTTATCCCCTTTAAAAAGTGGATAACCGAACAGCATCGGCGCGAGCGCCTCAAAAGTAGCTCCCCACGCTAAAGCGCGGGGCATTCAGAACGGAATCCCTCGATGGCTAACAGCTCGCCTGTTAGCCATCGAGGGATTGGACAAATCCGGCCACGCCGGATACGTCAGCAAATATCGCTGAAGAATTAGCTTACACGCTCGTAAGCGGCTCTTACGACCCGCTAACGCGGAGATACGCCCCAACTGCGGCTTCGCCTTGTTGTGACCACTCCGACCGCGCACAAAAGCCTCTGAGCCGCTTTTAGCGGAATATGGCTTTGCAAGGTGAAGGGATGGATAGGCGATCCCTTTCGATCCCTCACTGGTATCGGCGGCTAACCCTCGGTGCTACCTGTCATTTCATCCTGCCGCCTTACATGCGCTAACGCGCATAAATCCCCGTTCCTCAGTGGAACGAAAACTCACGCTAACAGGGTAGTGACCGGGTAGCCACGATAACTGCCAACAAAATTAGCTTATAGGTTAATTCTACCTTGTCTGAAATTAGCCTATAGGTTAATATTAATAGAAATGGGAGGTCACATGTTTAGCGTTGTTTATCACCCGGAAGCCAGGGAAGAAGCCACAGCATTACCCGTAAAAATCAGGGTGAAGTTTGACCGTCTCATCGGCAAACTGGAGTATGACGCCCGATTACTGCGGGAGCCGGACACGAAGCCCCTGGGCGATGGACTTTTTGAGATCCGCACGATGGGGACGGACATAGCCAGGGGAATCTGGGTATACCACAAAGGCAATACCATCATCATGCTCCGTGTTTTCATCAAGAAGTCACAGAAAACGCCAGCGAAAGAAATCGATCTCGCCAAAAAGCGGTTAGCGGAGGTACTTAATGAAACTGGTAAGCCATAAAGAACTGCATAACGAGTGGATGCAGGACGATGAATATCGCGCTGCATGGCAGGAAGAAGAACGTAAGGAAAAGCTCAGGGAGCTGCTTGCTGAATGGCGCAAGCATGACAACCTGACAAAAGCGCAGGTTGCTGAACGCATGGGGGTTACACCTCCGGTTATTTCTCGCCTGGAAAACAACATCACCAAAGCCAGCATCGACACACTGACCCGCTACGCTCACGCCTGCGGCATCAAGAAACCTGTCATTGCCCTGTACTGAATAGCCAGCCCTCCGGGGCTGGCCTTTTTGTTTCGGTCAGTCCCAAAATTTTGTTAAAGCAAGTTTAAAATGTCACCTGTTTCTCCAAAGTTGAAATGTCACTTCTAAGCCAATCTATTTATACATAATCTTTACATCTTTCCCCGGTGACAAAGTGCTAATTGGTCTGTAATGTTCAATGTGTGGCAGGCAAGCCGCCGGTGACTTAGGGAAGGTGCGAACAAGTTCCTGATATGAGATCATCATATTCATCCGGAGCGCATCCCAGAGGGACATCATGAGCCATCAACTCACCTTCGCCGATAGTGAATTCAGCACTAAGCGCCGTCAGACCCGAAAAGAGATTTTCCTCTCCCGCATGGAGCAGATTCTGCCATGGCAGAATATGACCGCTGTCATCGAGCCGTTTTATCCCAAGGCGGGCAATGGCCGACGGCCCTATCCGCTGGAGACCATGCTGCGTATTCACTGCATGCAGCATTGGTACAACCTGAGCGACGGTGCCATGGAAGATGCCCTGTACGAAATCGCCTCCATGCGCCTGTTTGCCCGATTATCCCTGGATAGCGCCCTGCCGGATCGCACCACCATCATGAATTTCCGCCACCTGCTCGAGCAGCATCAACTGGCCCGTCAATTGTTCAAGACCATCAATCGCTGGCTGGCCGAAGCAGGCGTCATGATGACCCAAGGCACTTTGGTGGATGCCACCATCATTGAGGCACCCAGCTCTACCAAGAACAAAGAGCAGCAACGCGATCCGGAGATGCATCAGACCAAGAAAGGCAATCAGTGGCACTTTGGCATGAAGGCCCACATTGGTGTCGATGCCAAGAGTGGCCTGACCCACAGCCTAGTCACCACCGCGGCCAACGAGCATGACCTCAATCAGCTGGGTAATCTGCTTCATGGAGAGGAGCAATTTGTCTCAGCCGATGCCGGCTACCAAGGAGCGCCACAGCGCGAGGAGCTGGCCGAGGTGGATGTGGACTGGCTGATCGCCGAGCGTCCCGGCAGGGTAAAAACCTTGAAGCAGCATCCGCGCAAGAACAAAACGGCCATCAACATCGAATACATGAAAGCCAGCATCCGTGCCAGGGTGGAGCACCCGTTTCGCATCATCAAGCGGCAGTTCGGCTTCGTGAAAGCCAGATACAAGGGGCTGCTGAAAAACGATAACCAACTGGCGATGTTATTCACCCTGGCCAACCTGTTTCGGGTGGACCAAATGATACGTCAGTGGGAGAGATCTCAGTAAAAACCGGAAATAACGCCAGAAATGGTGGAAAAAATAGCCTAAATAGGCTGATTCGATGTGTTTGCGGGAAAAAAATCGGCCCAGATCCGCGAAATTTTAATCAGCGAGTCAGCTTGGGAAGAAATGACCTGCTTATTCGCACCTTCCTTAATATAAAGACACAAGCAGAGACATTTTTGGCACGATATAAAAACGCTAAGTTAAAAAATCACTATGACGTGTTGGGTATCAAATGTTCACTGGCATAAACCTCTGTTTCTGATGTAAAACAGATTTTCTGAGGAGGCGTAAAACCTCCTCGTACTGCGAAATTGATTTAGTGATAGCGATCGATCACGCCAACCAGATAGTGGTCGGTTTGCTGCATGTTGATGCCCGCTTTTTTAGCGCTGCGGACTTCATCCAGAATGATTTGCAACAGCGTCCCGTCCACGATTTCCTCTTTTCTGTATCGCTTCAGGAAGTTAATCGCTGACTTATCGTTTGCTGCCTGGGCGTCTTCCGTCAAAGAGGTCAGCGCATTAATGCGCTTCTGGTAATCGCTTACCGTCTGCTCAAACAGATCTTCCAGCGTGGAAAATTCACCGCACCGGGCGTGTTGCTCCTGTAACACCGGCGTGGCGCCGCTCTGTTTGATGTATTCGTACATGCGCATCATTTGCGTCACCGTATTTTGCGCCTGATGACGCAAAAATAGTGCGGTGCCATTAAGGCTATTCTCGCTGCACCTCTGGCTGAGCTGAAGATACAAATTTGAGGTATAAAACTCCTGATTCATTTGCGCATTCAGTTTTTGAACTATTCCGCTAGCGATCATAGGACTTCCTTATTTCTTGTCATCTCAGAAAACGGTCACTCTTCGAAAAAACAACCAGAATAAAAGCGATTCTTTCGCTTTTTTTATTGCGCCTGGTTACGCAGTCATATTCATTTTAAGTCGGGATGCTCCTTATTTAAATATCCAACCCTACTATCGCATTTCTATCTGGCATTATTCTGTGATGGTGTTTCGATATTCACACTCCCTGTGCCAATCCTTTCTTATCGACAGTAGGAAACTTCCTCCGGCTATTCTGCTGAACACGATTAGGGGCACTGTTGCAAAGTTAGCGATGAGGCAGCGTTTTGTCTTATTCAAAGGCCTTACATTTCAAAAACTCTGCTTACCAGGCGCATTTCGCCCAGGGGATCACCATAATAAAATGCTGAGGCCTGGCCTTTGCGTAGTGCACGCATCACCTCAATACCTTTGATGGTGGCGTAAGCCGTCTTCATGGATTTAAATCCCAGCGTGGCGCCGATTATCCGTTTCAGTTTGCCATGATCGCATTCAATCACGTTGTTCCGGTACTTAATCTGTCGGTGTTCAACGTCAGACGGGCACCGGCCTTCGCGTTTGAGCAGAGCAAGCGCGCGACCATAGGCGGGCGCTTTATCCGTGTTGATGAATCGCGGGATCTGCCACTTCTTCACGTTGTTGAGGATTTTACCCAGAAACCGGTATGCAGCTTTGCTGTTACGACGGGAGGAGAGATAAAAATCGACAGTGCGGCCCCGGCTGTCGACGGCCCGGTACAGATACGCCCAGCGGCCATTGACCTTCACGTAGGTTTCATCCATGTGCCACGGGCAAAGATCGGAAGGGTTACGCCAGTACCAGCGCAGCCGTTTTTCCATTTCAGGCGCATAACGCTGAACCCAGCGGTAAATCGTGGAGTGATCGACATTCACTCCGCGTTCAGCCAGCATCTCCTGCAGCTCACGGTAACTGATGCCGTATTTGCAGTACCAGCGTACGGCCCACAGAATGATGTCACGCTGAAAATGCCGGCCTTTGAATGGGTTCATGTGCAGCTCCATCAGCAAAAGGGGATGATAAGTTTATCACCACCGACTATTTGCAACAGTGCCTTATCATCAACGAATTGCAGGTCAGATGGTTATTTTGTTTCGTGCTTTAGCTGGCTGAGTACAGCCTGAAATCATCACCGTAATGCAATGATGCCAGCACAGCCTTGCGTTTTTGGCGGCGATGGCTACAACGGCACGCCAGTATCCTCTGCGATCGACCAGTGAACAGACCCAACGACTGAATAAATCAGTCCTTTTCTCGGCACCAATCAGAACCGAACGAGCCCCCTGAACCAGTAGCGTTCGCAGATACGAATCGCCAGCTTTAGTTATCCTGCCAAGCTTTGATTTCCCACCACTGCTGTACTGCGATGGCGTTAGTCCCAGCCAGGCTGCCAGTTGTCGCCCATTTTTAAAATCGTGTGCATTACCGATACTGGCGACCAGCGCACAGGCCGTTGTGGGACCAATCCCTTTCAGTTCCATCAATCGCTGGCTGCGGTGATCTGTTTTTGCCATGCGGGACAAAATCCGGTCATATTCAGTAATATTATCTTCAATACGATCAATGTGTTCCAGCAGGTCATTAACACATTGTTGAACCTGAAGTGGCAAAGAACTCTTCTGCTCAGAAACCATGTGACGCAGGGCATCTGTACTTTGTGGGGCGATGACACCGAATTCCGATATCAAACCTCTCAATCGGTTATATGTTGCTGTTTTCTCTTCGATAAAACCCTGTCTGATACGGTGTAGGCATTGCATCGCCTGCTGGCTCTCATCCTTCACTGGTACAAACCGCATATGCGGGCGACGAACTGCTTCACAGATAGCCTGAGCATCAGCTGCATCATTTTTGCCTGATTTACCGGCCATGCGGTAAGGAGATACAAATTTAGCAGCCATCAGCCGTGGTTCATGACCATATTGCCGAAACAACCTTGCCCAGTAGTGAGCCCCGGAGCATGCCTCCATCCCGATAACACAGGGAGGTAAACTGGCAATCAGCTCAGGAAGGGCAGCACGCGATACTTTGGGTTTAACCAGAACAGTTTTACCGTGTTGGTCAACGCAGTGAACAGCGAACACATTTTTAGCAAGATCGATACCGACAGTCGTGATGGTCATAACGAATCCCTCCGGGGCTATGTTTACCCCATGATTGCACAAGAGTTAATCAGGCGCATATCCAGGGGAAGTCCCTTCCATTCGTTAAGGTTATTTTTTGTACCTCTGAGCTATGTGAAGCTTGACCACTTTGACAGGCAGCTTTGAGCGATAAGCAGACATATTCACTGAAATTTTTAGGAAGCATTTTCTTGCCCATACGTGGCTTTATCTGCCGATTTTCAGAAAACGCATTCACCGTTATCGACGCGCTTTTCTGTCGTCAGCGGGATCGTCCCGCCTGAACCATCAGACACACCAAGTACCAGCACCTCTGACTTTTCAGGTCCCATCTTCATGGTACCCAGATTGACGATGCAGATTACCTGCGTTTCCTGCAGGTCTTCTGCTGCATAGTTAGTATACGCACCGCATGACACCCTTGTTCCCAGTTCTGGTCCTAGGTCAATAGTCATGCGCCAGGTGGGCTTTGATGTTTTACTCTCCTCAACCCTGATGATGGTACCGGCACGCATATCGAGAGCCGAAAATGAGTCAAATGACGCTTTATCTTTCATAATTCTTTCCTTTTTGCGATTTCAAAGTTTTCTTTCCGTTGCCGGAACAGACTGAAACGTAACTTTCCAGCCGGAACGGTGATGAGCCCCAGACACGCAACTATCAGTCCGACGCCTGCCCATCCGGAAGGCGGCAGCCTTTCACCGACGAGCACAACGGCCAGCAGTGCGGCTATAACCGGCTCCAGCAGACTGATCGTGGTTGCCATACTGGGGACGTCTCAGAAAACGGAATCTATGGTCACTCCCGTTTTTGCAACACCGATTTTGACGACAAGTTGGCTTGCTTGAATCTATCCGGCGTCTGAATGGGATTTTATTCCCGCGCCTTGATGAGTTCCGCGCCTGATGAACCTCCAGAAAATATACGGCTTCAATGAGCCTTTCCGTTTTACAGGTTCCTCAACAGGCCGGTGGGCCGTTAGTATCATCAATATCAGTATTCGCAAAACCAGATCAGTAATTCTTTAAACCGGTGTATTTCTGCCGTTATGCTACATAAGTTTGCTGTCGTGCCGTTAGGGCCCAGGCTATTCTGGCCAGCTTGTTTGCCAGAGCACAAGTGACGACAAAGTTGCTTTTCCGGCACAGTAAATCCCTGACCCAATCGGCCAATTTGCCAGACTGGTGTTCCAGTTTTTG
This sequence comes from Klebsiella sp. RHBSTW-00484, assembly GCF_013705725.1. NCBI lineage: Bacteria > Pseudomonadati > Pseudomonadota > Gammaproteobacteria > Enterobacterales > Enterobacteriaceae > Klebsiella > Klebsiella sp. RHBSTW-00484. The sequence continues at coordinate 61,483 of NZ_CP055483.1, forward strand.
TATGAATACCCTGGCACATTGAACCAACAAAGTTCGGATCTTTTTATTACCTCGCTTACTAATTCCCAGCAATGTCGTCCTACCTCCCGTGCTGTACTGCCGAGGTACAAGCCCTGTTGCCGCCGCAAAGTCACGGCTGCTGGCGTACTGCTTCCCGTCGCCAATCTCAGTTGAAATAGTACTCGCTGTCAGTGTTCCGACGCAGGGAATGCTCAGCAAGCGCTGTCCAACCTCATCTTCGTCCAACTTTCGTTTCAACTGGGATTCCAAATCTTTAATCTGCTCAACAAGATAGTGATAATGCTGTTGTAATTTCAGCAATAACTGGCTGAGGTAAAGAGGCAAACTATTATCCTCAAGAATGGTACTCAGTCGGCTAATAACGGCAGCTCCTCGGGGAACGCTAATGCCAAATTCCAGCAGAAAAGCATGCATTTGATTGGTTGTTTTTACCTTATCCTGAACCAGGGATTCACGGACACGATGCAGAGCCCGCATTGCCTGCTGAGATTCCGTTCTGGGCTGCACAAAACGCATAGACGGACGCGATGCAGCTTCACAAATAGCTTCGGCGTCGACAAAGTCGTTTTTATTGCTTTTAACGAACGGGCGGACAAATTGTGGTGATATCAGCTTTGGGGAATGCCCCAACTCTTCCAACTTGCGTGCCATAAAGTGAGAACCGCCACAGGCTTCCATTGCGATGGTTGTAGCGGGGCATGTCGCCAAAAATTCGATCAACTTTGGCCGGGTAAATTTTTTACGGTAAACAGCCTTCCCGCGACGATCCTGGCAATGAATATGGAAAGAGTTTTTACCCAGATCGATACCAATGAGCGCAATGTTTTCCATGATAGTTCTCCGAATGAAAGCCTGTCCTCAGCATAGTACCGGGAAGGAGGGAGTGACCATCTCATTAATTATCCCACGCTAAGACTGTTTTTTGTACAAAGCGGTATCGACTGTACGTAATGAGCGGTATTTTCCGGATCCCAGCTTAAGATTATTACGCCAGACGTAATCTCCACTCAGATTGATATGTTCCCAGCCCAGGGGAGAAAGATGAGAGACCAGTTGCTCATTTATCGGGATACCCTTTCGTTTTAGTGACTCAATAGCTCTTTCTATATATACCGTGTTCCACAACGTGATCGCTGCTGTCAGTAATGTCAGCCCGCTGGCGCGATAACTCTGATTCTCCAGCCCACGATCCCTTATTTCACCCAGACGGTGCAAAAAGGGGTCAGTTTGGATATAGAGAATTATTGTACGGTAAGCCTGTTTTTTGAACAGACTTACCTATAGCAATAGGGTGTACTCCCGCGCTATACAGCGTTTTCAGGGGATTTTGTCTTAATCGGATAACCTAAATGCGATACAGCAAGAGCGACAACCTAAAAGCGATAGCCAATGACGATAAATCAATCATTTACGTATCCGAATTGGTTAAATAATGTGCTTAACGTACAAAAATTTCCGATCTCCAAACTGACCCCCTCCAGCGTGGCCAACGTGCGTTACCTAACAATAAACCTGTTTAAATATCCAGATAAAAACATTCAATCTGGGTCAAATGAGTGATACAGTTTCACCCATAAGACCCAATGGAGGCAATATGTCTGAATTTGAATTACTGGCGCAGGATCTGCTTGAGAAAGCAGAAGCGGAAGAACAACTGCGACAGGAAAATGATAAAAAGCTGCTCGGGCAGGTGCTGGAAATCTATGACCAGAAGTACGTGGCTGAACTGCTTAGAAAAGTTGGTAAAAATGAGTGGAGTCGCGAGACTCTTAATCGCTGGATTAATGGTAAGTGCTCACCTAAGACGCTGACGTTAGCCGAAGAGGAACTTCTACGAAAAATGCTTCCGGAAGCGCCTGCACATCACCCTGACTATGCCTTCCGGTTTATTGACCTGTTTGCTGGGATTGGAGGTATACGGAAGGGCTTCGAAACCATCGGTGGCCAGTGCGTTTTTACCAGTGAATGGAATAAAGAGGCTGTGCGCACATATAAAGCTAACTGGTTTAACGATGCTCAGGAACACACTTTCAATCTCGATATTCGGGAAGTCACGCTCAGTGATAAACCTGAAGTACCTGAAAACGATGCCTATGCTTACATTAATGAGCATGTGCCGGATCATGATGTACTTCTAGCAGGTTTCCCCTGTCAACCGTTCAGCCTTGCGGGCGTAAGCAAGAAAAACTCGCTCGGGCGCGCGCATGGTTTCGAATGTGAGGCTCAGGGAACGCTTTTCTTCGATGTGGCGCGTATTATACGCGCAAAAAAACCTGCCATCTTTGTTCTTGAAAACGTTAAAAACCTGAAGAGCCATGACAAGGGTAAAACCTTTAAAGTCATCATGGATACCCTCGACGAACTGGGCTATGAAGTTGCGGATGCAGCTGAGATGGGCAAAAACGATCCTAAAGTTATCGACGGAAAGCACTTTTTACCTCAGCACCGAGAACGTATCGTTTTGGTCGGTTTCCGTCGTGATCTGAACATTCACCAGGGCTTTACCCTGCGCGATATTAGTCGTTTTTATCCGGAACAGCGTCCGTCATTTGGCGAACTGCTGGAACCCGTGGTTGACAGCAAATATATACTGACGCCGAAACTCTGGGAGTATCTCTATAACTACGCCAAAAAGCACGCAGCTAAGGGTAACGGATTCGGTTTTGGCCTCGTTAATCCTGAAAATAAAGAAAGCATTGCCCGTACGCTTTCTGCTCGCTATCACAAAGACGGGTCTGAAATTCTGATAGACCGTGGCTGGGATATGGCCACAGGTGAAACAGACTTCGCGAACGAAGAAAATCAGGCGCATCGGCCCCGCAGGCTGACTCCACGAGAGTGCGCGCGCCTTATGGGTTTTGAAAAAGTAGATGGCAGGCCTTTTCGCATTCCTGTGTCAGACACTCAGTCGTACAGGCAGTTCGGTAACTCCGTAGTGGTGCCCGTGTTTGAAGCCGTAGCCAAACTGCTTGAACCTTATATCCTGAAAGCGGTTAATGCCGATTCGTGCAAGGTTGAACGAATCTGATCGCTCCTCCCGGTATTTATGCCGGGAGATAATCTATGGAATATCTGCGTAAAGCCCTGTCAGCTCAGCAATAAACGCACCTAGCGTCATTAGCTCAGCTCTCACCGCCTCCGGGTATTTTTTGTGCAGCGATGATGGCACGACCAATCTGACACCCGACTCCCGCATCTCCCGATATTGAGCCAGAGAAACTCCCTCTTGGAGTGTAAACAGATGCACCTGATGAATTTTATCGGCCTCATTCAGTATCTGACGCCAGCGATCCTTACAGGTAGTCTTGACTGCCAGCATGCGCAGATTTTCTACGGGAAACTCAGTATCGTGGTAAGCCCCTGCGGAAGGGAAAAGGAAATCGGGTTTTTTATTACCTTCTGTGATGGCCTGCGTCGCAAAGTGTCGCAGGCCGTGCTCAATGAATAGATGCTCCAGGTGCAGTTCCAGCGACTTCCCGGCTCTGGATTTACGGCGATTGCTGACAGAATTGGCCAGCGCAATAAATTCATCCACAGAGCCAAATCCTTTCCGGATGATATCCAGAACATGCAGTTCCTCAACCAATAGAAATATGTCGTACTCCACGCGCCGGCGGTCAAGAAGTTGCTCATCCGGATCAAGGGAATTTTTCACATAATGGCTGGCTGCATACTGAATAATTTCACTTCCCGACGGAAAGCGCAGGTGCCAGTCTTCAGGTAGAATATATTTATGATTTACTGGCGCTTGCTGTAGAGATAGTCCGCCTAGAATCTGTCCTGCGGGGCCGGATATAAGCGCTCCGGGTATAACTTCACCAATAGCGGTCTCAATGACGTCCTCTTCATCAGTGCTGGCGCATACCCAAATATTTACTTCCTTACAGTCCCCCCCTTGCTCATCAAGCTTGAAAGCCAGGAGCGTCAGAGCCCCTGTATTTTCAGGATTCTGAAGTGGGCTGCCTCTACCCCAGCGGGTAATCCTTTTTTCATTCCGGGTTTTACCAAAATGACGGCTGTTATAATAAATTGCCCGGGCTTCGCTGTCAGGGCAATCATGCGATGACACATGTGCGGTGAGAAAAACCGAAGGGTTCAGTTCACGGGTATGGTTGATAGACGGAAAGAGTTTTTCAACGATACCTGAAGGGATATAAAGCCCTACCTGGTGACCACCTGTTGCGCCGGTATCGTTGGCGGAAAGGCGTTTGATGTAGACGAAGTAATTCTCACATGCGATCTCAAGTAGCCAGTTGTGGAAAACCGACATAAGCATCCCCTGTTACCCTGAAACTCTACTCACCATTTTTTCATGATTATATACAAACAGCCAGAAAGGCTGTTACAGACGATTTGATCTGCAACCTATTGGTTAAATTAATGTATCAAAAACGATGGTTTTTGTGACAGTCTTGAAAAGTCCTGACTTGTCATTTTCAGAAGACGACTGCACCAATTGACGGGGCGTAACGCCAGATGTGCAGGCGACTCCTGACAACGCAATATCAGAAGTCATCTGCACCAATCTCGACTATGCTCAATACGGCACTGTTGCAAATAGTCGGTGGTGATAAACTTATCATCCCCTTTTGCTGATGGAGCTGCACATGAACCCATTCAAAGGCCGGCATTTTCAGCGTGACATCATTCTGTGGGCCGTACGCTGGTACTGCAAATACGGCATCAGTTACCGTGAGCTGCAGGAGATGCTGGCTGAACGCGGAGTGAATGTCGATCACTCCACGATTTACCGCTGGGTTCAGCGTTATGCGCCTGAAATGGAAAAACGGCTGCGCTGGTACTGGCGTAACCCTTCCGATCTTTGCCCGTGGCACATGGATGAAACCTACGTGAAGGTCAATGGCCGCTGGGCGTATCTGTACCGGGCCGTCGACAGCCGGGGCCGCACTGTCGATTTTTATCTCTCCTCCCGTCGTAACAGCAAAGCTGCATACCGGTTTCTGGGTAAAATCCTCAACAACGTGAAGAAGTGGCAGATCCCGCGATTCATCAACACGGATAAAGCGCCCGCCTATGGTCGCGCGCTTGCTCTGCTCAAACGCGAAGGCCGGTGCCCGTCTGACGTTGAACACCGACAGATTAAGTACCGGAACAACGTGATTGAATGCGATCATGGCAAACTGAAACGGATAATCGGCGCCACGCTGGGATTTAAATCCATGAAGACGGCTTACGCCACCATCAAAGGTATTGAGGTGATGCGTGCACTACGCAAAGGCCAGGCCTCAGCATTTTATTATGGTGATCCCCTGGGCGAAATGCGCCTGGTAAGCAGAGTTTTTGAAATGTAAGGCCTTTGAATAAGACAAAACGCTGCCTCATCGCTAACTTTGCAACAGTGCCCTCCAGCATGACCGTTACCGCGCCCAGCTCGCGTTCAGCCCGCTGGCTTAACACTTTGCGGGTTTTTAACGCCACCTCCACGCGGTTATCGCCGACTTCGATATCTTCATATTCGGTTGAATTGAAATTCTCTCCAATTTTGCCGCCACCGTAGCCGCCCACCATGCCACCAAGTAAACCGCCGATGCCGGCACCGATAGCCGTTCCAATACCCGGAATGATGCTTCCCGCGAAGGCACCGATCGCCGTGCCGACGGCCGCCCCGCCGGCTTTACCGACGTTTTCCCCCAGACGTGAGTTAAAAGCGATGCGCTCTGTACGCTTTTCAAAACCCGGTATCGCCTCGTCAATCACATCCAGTTGATTGAGGTTAAGCGTCAACTGGTCGAAGCCCTGCTGAACCTGTTCAAGCAGCGCCGTTTTGCTGGTCGCGATCTCATCTTCCCACACTCTGGCGCAGTGCGACAGGTACTGGCGGTTATCCATCGCGTAACGTTCAATCAGACGTTCGATTTTTGGCTTAAGCCGCTCCTCCAGCTCAAGACAGAGGCGTTCACACTCCTGATGCAGTTTTTGCGCGGCGTCATCCAGTCCGGCGGACACTTCATTCAACAGCGCGATGATCTCATCGCCACTGCGGGTCAGGTAATCGCAAACATTTTTGTGGTTAATCAGCGGGGTACGTTGTTTCATCCTGATGCCATCGGACTGCGCGATCCGAGCAACGGTTTCGGCAAACGTCTCTAAACCGCTCTCCTGCCAGCGCGCGTTGCGCTCAGTTTCTGCGCCTTGTCGCGCATACTCGACCGAGATGGATTGCACCGTGACGCCAACTTTATGGCTGTCCACCAGAGCAGAAAGCGACTCGCTGACATAGTTTTCCTGATCGACGCGATCGGCATCTGACTTCATGATCAGTTGAGAAACGGGATTACCTTCATCATCTTCATCTTCATCGATAATGTCGCTGGCCGGGATTAGCACCATCATCGGCTTGTTCTTCTCAACAACTTCGCGCATCACCTCCAGATCGCTTTTCCTGCCGGGGCTGCTGGAACTGGTCAGATAGATGATAAGGTCGGCGGCATCGCTGTACTCCTGCGCCAGCCTACCATTCTCAGCGGTCACCGAGTGAATTCCGGGCGAATCAATCCAGGTCAGTCCAGGCAGGGTGAAACCCTGAATAGCGCTGGTAGTTTCCGATACGCCGACGGAAAAGTGTTGCTGGCGTGCCATTTTTTCTGCCGACATCTTTTCTGTTGTACCGCTATCAACTTCACAAAAGAAGGCGGGTTTCGGTTCGACTTGGCTTTTCAGCGCTGCATCCGGGCAGGGATGGCCCCAGGCAATAAAATTGCCAAAGGAGGATTTACCGGCTTTGACTTTACCGTAAACGTAGACCATCAACGCATCATCAAACTTCTGACGAAAAATGTTTTTTCGTTGATAGCTGAGCATCTCCCCGACCTGAAGACGCAGCATCTCACGCAGCTGCGCAGTGTGGTCTTCAACAAACTGCAAAAAGGGATGGTCACGTCGGAGTGCGCTGTTGGCCCAGGGATCACGCTGTTGCGTGTCGGTGAGCGCCGCCAGCAGCGGGCTGATTAGCGCTTCGTACTGTTTGATCCTGTTGCCTGTGGCGCTAAAGCCTTCTGCCACCTGCGAAAACACGGCGAGCAGTTCATTACGATTGGCGGGTGAGGTAATCATTGATCCATCTCCTCAGAAAGACGCTGACTGAGTGCGAGCAGCTCCGCCATCTCTCCCTGCAACTGATGAATATGCATCTGCACCTCACTGTCGTTGCCGACATATTCCAGATCCGGTAACAGCGCCCGCAGTTTCGAGAAACTGTTATTCACCGTCGCCGGGGTGCTCAACGCATTTTCGAGATTGAACGCCGTCAGCGTGTGCCAGTCATCGGGCTGGGTGCGTTTCAGAAAAGCGGGATGATCGGCCAGCAGCCTCTTCAGGCCTTTGCGGGCATCCTGAACCAATGCCGCCTGGTTCAACTCCCGGTTACGCCTCTGCTCTTTTTCCAGCGCTTCGCGAGCCGCCGTTTCACGGCTGTTGCCGGTGTCAGATGAAGAAGATGAACTGCTGCTGTCTGAGGCGGCAACGGCTGTAATCACTGCGCCTACAACAGGAATAAGTAACCACCACATCGTTATTTCCTTAAATGTCAGATTTATTCTCATCAGGGATACGCTGACGCAGGGCGTTTAGCAGCTGTTTTGCTGCCTTGCGAAACGCCTTCTCCTCTTCTTTATGTTGCAGCATTAGTGCGCTCAACTTCTCTTCGCGCTGAGCAAGAGCCTCAGTGATAGCACCCTTGAGCATGATGTCGAGATGAACTTTTTCCAGCGCCCGCCCTGAGACGAGCGATGCATTGGCCCTACTGACACGGGTGGTGATGGCTGCCAGCAACTGCGGAATACCGCTGCGCTGAACCAGCCTAGGCTTATTCGTCAGCGTACCTTTAATAAAACGCGGGCTTGAGGTGACAAACAGCGGCAACTGTTCGGCAAAACGCGTGGAGAGAATCCGCGTAATGGAATCAATGCTCTCTTGCTGATGGGTTTCCACACTGTCAGCGTGGGTGAGCACCACAATCAATCGCTGCGGCAGAGCGGGGATATGGCGCATCAGCGTATCAAGAAAATCGAGTTCCACCTGCTCAAGCGTGCCGGTGCGCAGGGTATGGGCAAAAAGAACCGAATCCGCACGCAATATGCCACGCAAGGCGGTGTGATCATCGCTGTCACTGGCATCAATGCCTGGCGTGTCGAGCCAGTCAATGTTTTCCGTGGTCATTGACTGTACGTCTGCCGTGGTGCGACTCGCGCCGGTGGCGAAATACTCCTGTTCCAGGTGTCCGGTCAGCATATTCAGTAATGCGCTTTTCCCTGCATTCATCAGGCCGCAAATGGCAACCTGATGGGATGCTGAGGTCTGTCTGATACTTTCCCAACGCAGGTAGTGCTCAGCGAATGAAGGATCTTCTCTCTGCATCAGCGTCAGTCCGTCAATATTCCCCATTGTGAATCCTTGTGGTTGGCTCAACTTTTTTCTCTGTCAGTAACAAACTGGCAAACTAATCTTTGTCATGCGCTCTCTTTAACGGAGAGAAGTTCGGCGCACTGTCCAGCACCGACTGAATAAGTTCTTTATGCAGAGCATGATCCTGCAGCGCACTGGCGGAGAAGGGATTGCCGTGCAACTGTGCACGCAGGTTGTCCCAGCGCTGACTCAGTACCTGCCAGTTTTGTTCGTCATAGGTGCCTTTGAAAATCACCGGGCAGAAATCAATCGTGGGCAAGAAGTCGCCATGTTGGACTGACCCCACGCCCGTAGACAAATTCTGTCCTCACGACGAGACCAGCTCAAAGGCCTCTGGACTGACGCCACCGAGATGACTGGGTTCTGTCATATTAACGGAGGCAATGCCAGCAAAATCTGGCGTTGTCGATTATTCAGGCTACCAGTAAATAAAACGGCACTGTTGCAAAGTTAGCGATGAGGCAGCGTTTTGTCTTATTCAAAGGCCTTACATTTCAAAAACTCTGCTTACCAGGCGCATTTCGCCCAGGGGATCACCATAATAAAATGCTGAGGCCTGGCCTTTGCGTAGTGCACGCATCACCTCAATACCTTTGATGGTGGCGTAAGCCGTCTTCATGGATTTAAATCCCAGCGTGGCGCCGATTATCCGTTTCAGTTTGCCATGATCGCATTCAATCACGTTGTTCCGGTACTTAATCTGTCGGTGTTCAACGTCAGACGGGCACCGGCCTTCGCGTTTGAGCAGAGCAAGCGCGCGACCATAGGCGGGCGCTTTATCCGTGTTGATGAATCGCGGGATCTGCCACTTCTTCACGTTGTTGAGGATTTTACCCAGAAACCGGTATGCAGCTTTGCTGTTACGACGGGAGGAGAGATAAAAATCGACAGTGCGGCCCCGGCTGTCGACGGCCCGGTACAGATACGCCCAGCGGCCATTGACCTTCACGTAGGTTTCATCCATGTGCCACGGGCAAAGATCGGAAGGGTTACGCCAGTACCAGCGCAGCCGTTTTTCCATTTCAGGCGCATAACGCTGAACCCAGCGGTAAATCGTGGAGTGATCGACATTCACTCCGCGTTCAGCCAGCATCTCCTGCAGCTCACGGTAACTGATGCCGTATTTGCAGTACCAGCGTACGGCCCACAGAATGATGTCACGCTGAAAATGCCGGCCTTTGAATGGGTTCATGTGCAGCTCCATCAGCAAAAGGGGATGATAAGTTTATCACCACCGACTATTTGCAACAGTGCCTGCTGGAGAACGCCTTCTATGGCGATATCAAAGCCTGGGTGACAGAGATCCATACTGCTCTGACGTCATTACAACTGGAATTACGTAGCCAGCATCTGGCCCTGACAAAGGAGTTGCTTAACAATGAACCTGCCTGATTATCAACACGTTTTTGATGTTTACCATCACTGCCAGGAGACGCTCGAAGTGGGTTTACCTGCGGGTGAAGCGGCCTTGCTGGGCAAACGCCTGATGACGAAAAGCGAGCAATTGCAGCCAGTGATTATGGTTTACGGCGTCTATAACGCCGGAAAAAGCACCTTGCTGAACGCATTAATGGGCCGGGCTGATGCTGAGATGGCAGACAGGCCCATGACCGATCAGGTGACGGGCTATCAGTGGCGCGGCTATACGCTGTATGACACGCCGGGCATCGATGCTCCGCAAGAACATCAGCAAGTGACGGAAGCGCATTTGCGCGAATCCGATGTCGTGTTGTTCGTCGTCGCCACGGGAGGCGCGGTCGAGGAGCAATCGACCTGGCAGGCGCTGATCTCGTTGGTCGAAAAAGAGCGACGGGTCATGCTGATCGTCAACAATAAAACCGGCCTCAAACCTGAATCACATGAATATATTCATCTTGTCGATCAGCTCAGACAGCGGCTTCAGTATGCCGCCGACGAGGAACAGATCGACGATATACTCAGCAAAGTCAGTATTCATCTGGTGAATGCCCGTTCGGCACTCAAGGGAAGGCTTGAGCAGAAGTCAGGACTAATCAACTCAAGCGGGATCACCTTGCTGGAAGAGCAACTGTCGCAATTTTTGCAGGAAACCGATCAGTACAGCGTGCTCGATACCTGTTACAGCGACCTGCGTCAGGCCATTGATACCGCCCTGCTCTCGCTCGCGAAAATCGCCGCCAGTCCGGAAAGCGAGGCCTTGCAGGACGCCAGACTGCGCGTAGAGAGTGAGTGCGAGCGCCTGAGCCTGCAACTCCATGATCATTTAGAGAAAAACATTCAGAAGCATCAGCATGTCCTAGCAGGCACCATTGATGACCTGCTGGAAAACTGCCGCTCTAAGCACGTCTTTGAAGCGGATCTCAGCCGTGAACTGGAAGTGGTTTCAGATAAGATTTTCCAGCAACAGCAGGCATTACTGGAAAGTGAACTGCCCAAAACGCAGCGCAAGCTGGAGGACATTGGTGAAACCTTGCAGGTCGCCGAGATGCGGCAGGCTCAGGCCGAAAGTCCCGACGTAAAAGCTTTCCAGAGTGAAGACGAGGAATCTGCCTGGAAACAGGGCTTGAAGCAGGTGATGGGCCACAGCGACAAACTGGATGTGAATGCCCTTGCCGAAGCAGGCGCCAAAAAAGGGTTAGTGATTGCCAAAGATCTGTTGCCAAATCTGTTTAAAGGGATTGGGAAAAGAACCATCGAGCGCTGGGCCGCTACGGCAGGACGCTTAGCAGGCCCTGCCATTGCTCTGGGCGTGGGAGCCTGGAACATTTATCAGGCCGTGAATGAAAATGAAAAATTAAGACAGGCAAGACGTCGCCGTCGAGAAGCCGCAGAAGACACCGCCGCCACGCTGATGGATGGGCTGAAACAGGCGTGGCAGGGGGTGATTCGCGAGGTGGTGAATGAGATTTTCGAACCAGTAGACGCTTTCCTGAAACAGCGAAAAAACGAGCATCAGCAGCAGAGCGATCTCACCGCAAAACGCATTGAGGAATTAGAAACAGCCAAACGGGCTCTGTCGCATTAACGGAGGTAAGTCAGTAAAGCCTCGCGTTGTCGATTATTCAGGCTGCCAGTAAATAAAACTGCTCCGCAGGTATTAGACGTCAACTAGTTTTGCCGACTGGCGCCAACTATTCTGGCCGCATCCTTTAGTGCGACGTTAAGTCGCGCTGGTTACTGCCTTTGCCGTCTTTTTCCTGTAGCTTTCTCCCTTCAGTTCGAACATATATCCGAGGAGATCCAGACCGCTTCAGTACTTGATATTGAGCGGGTGCTGGAGCAGGGCGGCGACGCCCCGGTGTACGGGCCGAACCTGCGCGCCTCCTGCAGGCGCATGGAAGCCGCGGGCTGGCTGCGCACCCTGCGCGCTCCGAACCTGCAGCTGGCCGTCGAGCTGACGAAGGCCGGTCGCGGCATTGCAGAACCGCTCTACCAAGGCTGAAACGGCACGACAACGGCTGACAGACGTCCGGCGTCTGCCGTTACGCCAGATGGCTGCCGGCGACGCGGTGGAGCTGCAGCTGGGTGATGGCCGTTACTTCCTGCGGGAAGCGGCCTACGTGATCCGTCTGGACGGTACCACCTGCCTGCAGCTGACGGATGCCGGCGGCATACGCCGGATAAAAGAGGGCGATCCCCTGCAGGTGGCCACATGGTATCAGACCTGTTTTGATGCAGGCCTGCCGGTCATCGTCCAGGTGAATGAGAGCCGGGACTGATCGCCACCACACAAGGAACAGGAGCATAAAATGAAAGTCACTGAACCCAGACTGAATACGCTGATCGATAACCTGAACACCCTGATTTGTGAGGACAGCCTGCTCACGCGCAAGGAGCGTGAAACGCTGGTACTGGCCGTCGCCGCCATCGGCGCCATGAAAGCGCGCGTCGGCATGAAAAAGCCCGCGATACCGGCATCGTCGAAACCGAAGGAAGAGAAACAGGCACCTGTACCTGACCCACGCTTTCCGAATGCCCGCCAGGCCTGGGTGGCTGAAGAGGAAACTTTATTACTGGATGCGCTCGATGGCGTCCCGAATGATGATATTGGTAAGCATCTTTTCTGGCTTTCCGAGAAACTGGGGAGAACACCGTTCAGCGTCGCCTGCAAAATCGCGTCACAAAGACATTTGACAAATGGTTGGAAAGAGCAGTTCAGGGAAGTTTCTGATAAAATTCGTTTGTCCGGTCTGAGTATCAGTGAATATTAGGGAAGGTGCGAACAAGTTCCTGATATGAGATCATCATATTCATCCGGAGCGCATCCCAGAGGGACATCATGAGCCATCAACTCACCTTCGCCGATAGTGAATTCAGCACTAAGCGCCGTCAGACCCGAAAAGAGATTTTCCTCTCCCGCATGGAGCAGATTCTGCCATGGCAGAATATGACCGCTGTCATCGAGCCGTTTTATCCCAAGGCGGGCAATGGCCGACGGCCCTATCCGCTGGAGACCATGCTGCGTATTCACTGCATGCAGCATTGGTACAACCTGAGCGACGGTGCCATGGAAGATGCCCTGTACGAAATCGCCTCCATGCGCCTGTTTGCCCGATTATCCCTGGATAGCGCCCTGCCGGATCGCACCACCATCATGAATTTCCGCCACCTGCTCGAGCAGCATCAACTGGCCCGTCAATTGTTCAAGACCATCAATCGCTGGCTGGCCGAAGCAGGCGTCATGATGACCCAAGGCACTTTGGTGGATGCCACCATCATTGAGGCACCCAGCTCTACCAAGAACAAAGAGCAGCAACGCGATCCGGAGATGCATCAGACCAAGAAAGGCAATCAGTGGCACTTTGGCATGAAGGCCCACATTGGTGTCGATGCCAAGAGTGGCCTGACCCACAGCCTAGTCACCACCGCGGCCAACGAGCATGACCTCAATCAGCTGGGTAATCTGCTTCATGGAGAGGAGCAATTTGTCTCAGCCGATGCCGGCTACCAAGGAGCGCCACAGCGCGAGGAGCTGGCCGAGGTGGATGTGGACTGGCTGATCGCCGAGCGTCCCGGCAAGGTAAAAACCTTGAAGCAGCATCCGCGCAAGAACAAAACGGCCATCAACATCGAATACATGAAAGCCAGCATCCGTGCCAGGGTGGAGCACCCGTTTCGCATCATCAAGCGGCAGTTCGGCTTCGTGAAAGCCAGATACAAGGGGCTGCTGAAAAACGATAACCAACTGGCGATGTTATTCACCCTGGCCAACCTGTTTCGGGTGGACCAAATGATACGTCAGTGGGAGAGATCTCAGTAAAAACCGGAAATAACGCCAGAAATGGTGGAAAAAATGGGTCTTCCCTTGTTGTGGTGGCTAAAGGCATGATAATGGCGTATTAATTCGCCAGAGGTCACCACCATGGACGAAAAGTCCCTCTATGCTCATATCCTCAACCTGTCTGCTCCGTGGCAGGTAACGTCTCTTTCTCTCGATGAAAATGCGGGGTCTGTTACCGTTACTGTCGGGATCGCTGAAAATACTCAGTTGACCTGTCCGGCCTGCGGGAAATCCTGTCCTGCTCACGATCACCGGCATCGCAAATGGCGTCATCTCGATACCTGCCAGTTTTCAACGATAGTCGAAGCCGATGTCCCCCGCATTATGTGCCCGGAACATGGTTGCCTGACGCTGCCAGTTCCGTGGGCGGGACCCGGCAGCCGGTATACGTTGTTGTTCGAATCCTTCGTGCTCTCATGGCTGAAAATCAGTACCGTTGATGCTGTCAGGAAACAACTGAAACTCAGCTGGAATGCCGTCGATAACATCATGCAGCGTGCGGTAAAGCGAGGACTGGCGCGCCGACGGTTGCCCCAGTCTGCGCGTCACCTCTGTGTGGATGAGGTGAGCTTCAAAAAGGGTTATCAGTATGTCACCGTTATCTCGGATACGCAGGGACAAGCGCTTGAGCTAAGGGATGATCGTGGTGTTGAGAGTCTTGCCGGTTATCTCCGAAACCTGGGTGACCGCCAGCTCGAATCCATCAAAACCTTGTCGATGGATATGAACCCGGCCTATATGGGGTCGGTTCCGGCTGAGGGCGAAATGACACCCTAAGCTTTCGGTTCCTTGGGCCAAAGATATTCGCCAGTCAGTAGAATGTGCGCCCAGCCCAATGGGGATATGTGGGGAAGAAATTCAGGGGGAACATCCAACCCTTCGTTCCGCCGCTCCGTGACGGCATGACCAAGATGGACGGTATTCCAGTAAATGATCACCGCAGTCAATAAATTGAGCCCAGCGATTCGGTAGTGCTGCCCCTCTGTCGTGCGATCGCGAATTTCCCCCTGCCTCCCGATACGGAGCGCATTTTTGAGCGCATGGTGGGCCTCTCCCTTGTTAAGACCGATCTGAGCACGCCGCTGCATGTCCGTATCCAGGATCCACTCAATAATGAAAAGGGTCCGTTCAATACGACCAACTTCACGAAGCGCAACTGCAAGGTTGTTTTGTCGTGGGTAAGAAGCGAGCTTGCGCAGGAGTTGGCTGGGCCTGATTTTGCCAGCGGTCATCGTCGCGGCACAACGGAAAATATCAGGCCAGTTCGCAACGATAAGATCCTCCCGGGCTTTTCCACCTACCAACTTGCGTAACTCCCTGGGGGTCGTATCGGGATTAAATACGTACAACCGCTTCGATGGCAGATCCCTGATTCGCAGAACGAGATTGTAGCCGAGCAGGCTACTGGCTCCGAACAAATGGTCGGTGAATCCTGCTGTATCGGCATACTGTTCGCGAACATGGCGACCGACCTCGTTCATCAGTAGTCCATCGAGAATATACGGTGCCTCGCTCACGGTCGCCGGGATCGACTGACAAGCGAATGGCGCGAACTGGTCGCTTACGTGAGTATACGCTTTGAGGCCGGGAACAGAACCATATTTGGCATTGACCATGTTCATGACTTCGCCATGCCGCGCTGTCGGGAAAAACTGACCATCGCTCGATGCTGACGTGCCCATCCCCCAGACGCGTGACATCGGCAGTTTACCCTGCGCGGCCACCACAATTGCCAATGCCTGGTTCATGGCTTCGCTTTCAACATGCCAGCGGGCAAGGCGTGAGAGCTGCCAGTAATCATGCGTGTTTGTAGCTTCCGCCATCTTACGCAGGCCCAGATTGAGCCCTTCAGCGAGCAGGACGTTGAGCAGACCGATCCGGTCGCGACATGGAGCCCCGGTTCTCAGATGGGTAAACGCATCTGTGAAACCAAGGGCTGCATCAACTTCAAGCAGCATGTCGGTAATCCGAACGGACGGCATTCGGCGATACAGATCCAGTATGAGTGCCTCGGCACCATCCGGCACGTCTGCTGTCAACCTGTCGATCCGCAACGTTCCATCTTCTATGCTACCGTGCGGAATAGTGCCGTTACGGGCAGCCCGGGCCAGCCGCTTAAGAGCGATCGTGAGTCGCGCCTTTCTGTCTGCCAGCCAATCCTGTGGGTTGGAAGGCACGGCCAGTTTTGCATTTTCCTGCGCCGCGATCATCGGCACCAGTACCTGCTTGAGGTCACCATAGCGGCGCGAATGAGCGAGCCAGACATCTCCGGAACGAAAAGCATCCCGGAGGTGAAAGAGTACCGCCACTTCCCAAAGACGGGTATCTCCTTTTTCCTGAGCTCGTAAATGACGGTTCCATTTGGAGCTGGGCCGCAGGAAACGCCTTTCTGGCGATGCAACACCTTTCATCTCTCCGATCGACAAAGCTGCTGCTACCAATGGTCCGGCGACCGGCGCGGCTTCGAGCTTCAGACAGCGCAACATGCGGGGCGCATAACGACGAAAGCGATGGTATCCCTGCCCGACATATGCAAGAGGCTCATCGGCTAGCGTGTTGCTGAGTTGAGTCCCTGTCGCTACCAGTTGAGCGAGCCGGTCCCATGCAACCGAACTGGCGACAGCCATCTCCAGCGGGGTTCCGTCACTGCGGGCCTCAAGCAACGAAGCTCCCAGCGCGGTGAAGGTACGGATCGTATCCGTGAGTGTGGCTTTAGAGCCGGAAATTGTTTCGTCATGCTGGCGCTTCGCTTCCCGCCAGGTTTTTCCTACGATCCTGTCATGGGTTTCGACTATGGCATCAGCAATCGCCGCTTCCCACTCCACAACACAGACGGCAAGGATCGCCCAGCGGCGGTCCGAAGTGATGTCACGCAAACCGTCGGTGAAGTAGCGTTCACCCTGCCGACGCAGCCGGGCAATGCGATGGGCAGGTATGCTGGCCAAAGCACTATGATTGATATTCAGGGTACGCAGAAATTCGAGCCTGTCGAGCAAACGGTTAGCAGCAGCCGAGTTGTTACCAACCTCGAAGTTGCGAAGCCAGATGAAACGACTGATATTGCCGGCGAGCATTTCACTCAGAAGTTTGTCCAGGTGATCGCGAACATCCGCTGTTAAATTTTCCGCAATCCGCGTTTCAATCCGCCGCTCAGCGGCGACCAGAGCATCCGCGCACAAGCGCTCGATTGTCGATACTGCGGGCAGAATGGTGGAAGTTTCCCGACACCGCACAATAAAACGATGAGCAAGATCCTCGTTTGATCTGGCATCTTCGGCCTGGCCGAAAGTCCACTCCCGCAGATCACGGGCACCACGGCCCGTGAAGGTCTTGTAGCCGTAAATTTCGCGCAGCGTGTCCATGTGCTGCTGACGGGTTTGGCGCCGTGTGGCATAAGTGAGAAGCGCATCAGCCGGAACTCCAAGCTGAGCACCGACGAAGGAAAGGACTTCACGCGGGATCATCTCACCAGGAGCCAGTGCACGGCCCGGATATCGTAAGGCACAAAGTTGCAGGGCAAAGCCAATCCTGTTTTCCGGTCTGCGGCGCTGCCTAATGTTTTCCAGGTCATCATCGCCCAGCGTGTAGAACTTCAGTAGCGACAGTTCGTCCGTGGGCAGATCGAACAGCGCTGCTCGCTGCCGTTCGGTGAAAATATGGCGTCGTGACATACAAATTCGTCCCTTTTGAAGTATAGTCTGTTTTGGACAACAGCCAGCCCATATAAATCAGGGCGTTCCGATACAAAAATCCAGGAGGGTTCAATTGGGACATCGTGCCGCCATTTACTGCCGGGTTTCAACAGCGGATCAGTCTTGTGAACGCCAGGAATTTGATCTGCGAGCCTTCGCCGGCCGTGCCGGCTACGACGTGGTGGGAATATTTAAGGAAACAGGTTCAGGAACTAAACTCGACCGGGCCGAGCGAAAGAAAGTCCTGGCGCTTGCCCAGTCCAGACAAATTGATGCAATCCTGGTCACTGAGCTTTCCCGGTGGGGGCGCTCGACGCTCGATCTGCTCAATACGCTACGTGAACTGGAGAACTGGAAGGTTTCCGTGATAGCCATGAATGGAATGGCGTTCGATCTTTCGTCGCCGTATGGACGAATGCTGGCGACGTTTCTTTCCGGCATTGCGGAGTTTGAGCGGGATCTCATCAGCGAGCGGGTCAAGTCAGGCCTTGCTGTTGCGAAGGCACGTGGTAAGAGGCTTGGTCGTCAGGCCGGAGTGCGACCAAAATCAGACCGACTTTTGCCTAAGGTGGTTGCGATGAGGGCCGAGGGACGCAGCTATCGCTGGATCGCACGCGAGCTCGGTATCAGCAAGAATACCGTCGCTGACATCGTGCAACGACACAGAGCTAACGCTTAGGGTGTCATTTCGCCCTCAGCCGGAACCGACCCCTGTATAGCTTGTGGGTAAGTGATAATGAAGTGCAAACGAGATGGCGCAAATACTCTTTTGGTTTATCTTTTAATTACTTACGTATTAAAAGATAAACCAAAAAATAAAAGACATTACTGTTATCCCCTTTAAAAAGTGGATAACCGAACAGCATCGGCGCGAGCGCCTCAAAAGTAGCTCCCCACGCTAAAGCGCGGGGCATTCAGAACGGAATCCCTCGATGGCTAACAGCTCGCCTGTTAGCCATCGAGGGATTGGACAAATCCGGCCACGCCGGATACGTCAGCAAATATCGCTGAAGAATTAGCTTACACGCTCGTAAGCGGCTCTTACGACCCGCTAACGCGGAGATACGCCCCAACTGCGGCTTCGCCTTGTTGTGACCACTCCGACCGCGCACAAAAGCCTCTGAGCCGCTTTTAGCGGAATATGGCTTTGCAAGGTGAAGGGATGGATAGGCGATCCCTTTCGATCCCTCACTGGTATCGGCGGCTAACCCTCGGTGCTACCTGTCATTTCATCCTGCCGCCTTACATGCGCTAACGCGCATAAATCCCCGTTCCTCAGTGGAACGAAAACTCACGCTAACAGGGTAGTGACCGGGTAGCCACGATAACTGCCAACAAAATTAGCTTATAGGTTAATTCTACCTTGTCTGAAATTAGCCTATAGGTTAATATTAATAGAAATGGGAGGTCACATGTTTAGCGTTGTTTATCACCCGGAAGCCAGGGAAGAAGCCACAGCATTACCCGTAAAAATCAGGGTGAAGTTTGACCGTCTCATCGGCAAACTGGAGTATGACGCCCGATTACTGCGGGAGCCGGACACGAAGCCCCTGGGCGATGGACTTTTTGAGATCCGCACGATGGGGACGGACATAGCCAGGGGAATCTGGGTATACCACAAAGGCAATACCATCATCATGCTCCGTGTTTTCATCAAGAAGTCACAGAAAACGCCAGCGAAAGAAATCGATCTCGCCAAAAAGCGGTTAGCGGAGGTACTTAATGAAACTGGTAAGCCATAAAGAACTGCATAACGAGTGGATGCAGGACGATGAATATCGCGCTGCATGGCAGGAAGAAGAACGTAAGGAAAAGCTCAGGGAGCTGCTTGCTGAATGGCGCAAGCATGACAACCTGACAAAAGCGCAGGTTGCTGAACGCATGGGGGTTACACCTCCGGTTATTTCTCGCCTGGAAAACAACATCACCAAAGCCAGCATCGACACACTGACCCGCTACGCTCACGCCTGCGGCATCAAGAAACCTGTCATTGCCCTGTACTGAATAGCCAGCCCTCCGGGGCTGGCCTTTTTGTTTCGGTCAGTCCCAAAATTTTGTTAAAGCAAGTTTAAAATGTCACCTGTTTCTCCAAAGTTGAAATGTCACTTCTAAGGAAGGTGCGAACAAGTTCCTGATATGAGATCATCATATTCATCCGGAGCGCATCCCAGAGGGACATCATGAGCCATCAACTCACCTTCGCCGATAGTGAATTCAGCACTAAGCGCCGTCAGACCCGAAAAGAGATTTTCCTCTCCCGCATGGAGCAGATTCTGCCATGGCAGAATATGACCGCTGTCATCGAGCCGTTTTATCCCAAGGCGGGCAATGGCCGACGGCCCTATCCGCTGGAGACCATGCTGCGTATTCACTGCATGCAGCATTGGTACATGAAAGCCAGCATCCGTGCCAGGGTGGAGCACCCGTTTCGCATCATCAAGCGGCAGTTCGGCTTCGTGAAAGCCAGATACAAGGGGCTGCTGAAAAACGATAACCAACTGGCGATGTTATTCACCCTGGCCAACCTGTTTCGGGTGGACCAAATGATACGTCAGTGGGAGAGATCTCAGTAAAAACCGGAAATAACGCCAGAAATGGTGGAAAAAATAGCCTAAATAGGCTGATTCGATGTGTTTGCGGGAAAAAAATCGGCCCAGATCCGCGAAATTTTAATCAGCGAGTCAGCTTGGGAAGAAATGACCTGCTTATTCGCACCTTCCTTAATATAAAGACACAAGCAGAGACATTTTTGGCACGATATAAAAACGCTAAGTTAAAAAATCACTATGACGTGTTGGGTATCAAATGTTCACTGGCATAAACCTCTGTTTCTGATGTAAAACAGATTTTCTGAGGAGGCGTAAAACCTCCTCGTACTGCGAAATTGATTTAGTGATAGCGATCGATCACGCCAACCAGATAGTGGTCGGTTTGCTGCATGTTGATGCCCGCTTTTTTAGCGCTGCGGACTTCATCCAGAATGATTTGCAACAGCGTCCCGTCCACGATTTCCTCTTTTCTGTATCGCTTCAGGAAGTTAATCGCTGACTTATCGTTTGCTGCCTGGGCGTCTTCCGTCAAAGAGGTCAGCGCATTAATGCGCTTCTGGTAATCGCTTACCGTCTGCTCAAACAGATCTTCCAGCGTGGAAAATTCACCGCACCGGGCGTGTTGCTCCTGTAACACCGGCGTGGCGCCGCTCTGTTTGATGTATTCGTACATGCGCATCATTTGCGTCACCGTATTTTGCGCCTGATGACGCAAAAATAGTGCGGTGCCATTAAGGCTATTCTCGCTGCACCTCTGGCTGAGCTGAAGATACAAATTTGAGGTATAAAACTCCTGATTCATTTGCGCATTCAGTTTTTGAACTATTCCGCTAGCGATCATAGGACTTCCTTATTTCTTGTCATCTCAGAAAACGGTCACTCTTCGAAAAAACAACCAGAATAAAAGCGATTCTTTCGCTTTTTTTATTGCGCCTGGTTACGCAGTCATATTCATTTTAAGTCGGGATGCTCCTTATTTAAATATCCAACCCTACTATCGCATTTCTATCTGGCATTATTCTGTGATGGTGTTTCGATATTCACACTCCCTGTGCCAATCCTTTCTTATCGACAGTAGGAAACTTCCTCCGGCTATTCTGCTGAACACGATTAGGGGCACTGTTGGGTGATGCTGCCAACTTACTGATTTAGTGTATGATGGTGTTTTTGAGGTGCTCCAGTGGCTTCTGTTTCTATCAGCTGTCCCTCCTGTTCAGCTACTGACGGGGTGGTGCGTAACGGCAAAAGCACTGCCGGACATCAGCGCTATCTCTGCTCTCACTGCCGTAAAACATGGCAACTGCAGTTCACTTACACCGCTTCTCAACCCGGTACGCACCAGAAAATCATTGATATGGCCATGAATGGCGTTGGATGCCGGGCAACCGCCCGCATTATGGGCGTTGGCCTCAACACGATTTTCCGCCATTTAAAAAACTCAGGCCGCAGTCGGTAACCTCGCGCATACAGCCGGGCAGTGACGTCATCGTCTGCGCGGAAATGGACGAACAGTGGGGATACGTCGGGGCTAAATCGCGCCAGCGCTGGCTGTTTTACGCGTATGACAGGATACGGAGGACGGTTGTGGCGCACGTCTTCGGTGAACGCACTCTGGCCACACTGGAGCGTCTTCTGAGCCTGCTGTCGGCCTTTGAGGGGTCGTCTCAGAATTCGGAAAATAAAGCACGCTAAGGCGTAGTCACCCCGTGACTCCCCCGCGCCGATGCAGCGAGCTTCGTTCCGTCTTGCAGTGACGCAATCAGCGGGCAGGAAACGTTCCCTTTCCGCGCATGGCAGGCGCACACCAGTTCAGACAGCACGGCCTCCATGCGTGCCAAGTCGGCCATCTTCTCGCGCACATCCTTGAGCTTGTGCTCGGCCAGGCCGCTGGCTTCCTCGCAATGGGTGCCATCCTCCAGCCGCAGTAGCTCGGCGATTTCGTCCAGGCTAAAGCCCAGCCGCTGGGCCGATTTCACGAACCGCACTCGTGTTACATCCGCCTCGCCATAGCGGCGAATGCTGCCATAGGGCTTGTCTGGCTCCGGCAGCAGGCCCTTGCGCTGGTAGAACCGGATGGTCTCCACATTGACCCCGGCCGCCTTGGCAAAAACGCCAATGGTCAGATTCTCAAAATTAATTTGCATATCGCTTGACTCCGTACATAACTACGGAAGTAAGCTTAAGCTATCCAAACCAAATTTGAAAGGACAAGCGTATGTCTGAACCACAAAAGTCTGAACCACAAAAGTCTGAACCACAAAAGTCTGAACCACAAAACGGGCGCGGCGCGCTCTTCGCCGGTGGGCTGGCCGCCATTCTTGCGTCGGCCTGCTGCCTGGGGCCGCTGGTTTTGATCGCCTTGGGGTTCAGCGGGGCATGGATCGGCAACCTGACGGTGCTGGAACCCTATCGCCCGATCTTCATCGGCGCAGCGCTGGTCGCGCTGTTTTTCGCCTGGCGGCGCATCTACCGCCCGGCGCAAGCCTGCAAACCGGGTGAGGTCTGCGCGATTCCCCAAGTGCGAGCTACTTACAAGCTCATTTTCTGGATCGTGGCCGCGCTGGTCCTGGTCTCGCTCGGATTTCCCTACGTCATGCCATTTTTCTATTAATCACAGGAGTTCATCATGAAAAAACTGTTTGCCGCCCTCGCCCTCGCTGCCGTTGTTGCCCCCGTGTGGGCCGCCACCCAGACCGTCACGCTGTCCGTGCCTGGCATGACCTGCGCCTCTTGCCCGATCACTGTCAAGCACGCGCTTTCCAAGGTTGAGGGCGTGAGCAAGACCGACGTAAGTTTCGACAAGCGCCAGGCCGTCGTCACCTTCGACGATGCCAAGACCAACGTCCAGAAGTTGACCAAGGCGACCGAGGACGCGGGCTATCCGTCCAGCCTCAAACGCTGATCCGTTAACCGAACTCGGGAGCGACACATGGGACTCATCACGCGCATCGCTGGCAAAACCGGCGCGCTCGGCAGCGTCGTTTCCGCGATGGGCTGCGCCGCCTGTTTTCCTGCCATCGCCAGCTTTGGCGCGGCCATCGGACTGGGCTTCTTGAGCCAGTACGAGGGGCTATTCATTGGCATCCTGCTGCCGATGTTCGCCGGCATCGCGTTACTCGCCAATGCTATCGCTTGGCTCAATCATCGACAGTGGCGACGCACGGCGCTCGGCACGATAGGCCCGATCTTGGTGCTGGCAGCGGTGTTTTTAATGCGGGCTTACGGCTGGCAGAGCGGTGGACTGCTCTATGTCGGCCTGGCCTTGATGGTTGGGGTGTCGGTCTGGGATTTCATCTCGCCAGCACATCGCCGCTGCGGGCCGGACAGCTGTGAATTGCCAGAACAACGTGGCTGACGGCAACAGCCGTAGCCACCACAGAAAAGGAAAAATACATGACCACCCTGAAAATCACCGGGATGACCTGCGACTCGTGCGCGGCTCACGTCAAGGAAGCCTTGGAGAAAGTGCCCGGCGTGCAATCGGCGCTGGTGTCCTATCCGAAGGGCACAGCGCAACTCGCCATTGAGGCGGGCACGTCATCGGATGCGCTGACTACCGCCGTGGCCGGACTGGGCTACGAGGCAACGCTTGCCGATGCGCCACCGACGGACAACCGCGCCGGCCTGCTCGACAAGATGCGCGGCTGGATAGGGGCCGCTGATAAGCCCAGTGGCAACGAACGCCCGTTGCAGGTCGTCGTCATTGGTAGCGGTGGAGCCGCGATGGCGGCAGCACTGAAGGCCGTCGAGCAAGGCGCGCAGGTCACGCTGATTGAGCGCGGCACCATCGGCGGCACCTGCGTCAACGTCGGTTGTGTGCCGTCCAAGATCATGATCCGCGCCGCCCACATCGCCCATCTGCGCCGGGAAAGCCCATTCGACGGCGGCATGCCACCCACACCGCCGACGATCTTGCGCGAGCGGCTGCTGGCCCAGCAGCAGGCCCGTGTCGAAGAACTCCGTCATGCCAAGTACGAAGGCATCCTGGACGGCAATTCAGCCATCACCGTTCTGCACGGTGAAGCGCGTTTCAAGGACGACCAGAGCCTTATCGTTAGTTTGAACGAGGGTGGCGAGCGCGTCGTGATGTTCGACCGCTGCCTGGTCGCCACGGGTGCCAGCCCGGCGGTCCCGCCGATTCCGGGCTTGAAAGAGTCACCCTACTGGACTTCCACCGAGGCCCTGGCGAGCGACACCATTCCCGAACGCCTTGCCGTAATCGGCTCGTCGGTGGTGGCGCTGGAGCTGGCGCAAGCCTTTGCCCGGCTGGGCAGCAAGGTCACGGCCCTGGCGCGCAATACCTTGTTCTTCCGTGAAGACCCGGCCATCGGCGAGGCGGTGACAGCCGCTTTCCGTGCCGAGGGCATCGAGGTGCTGGAGCACACGCAAGCCAGCCAGGTCGCCCATATGGACGGTGAATTC
The DNA here is from genome assembly GCF_013705725.1 of Klebsiella sp. RHBSTW-00484. Classification (NCBI taxonomy): domain Bacteria; kingdom Pseudomonadati; phylum Pseudomonadota; class Gammaproteobacteria; order Enterobacterales; family Enterobacteriaceae; genus Klebsiella; species Klebsiella sp. RHBSTW-00484. Next base: position 85,851 of record NZ_CP055483.1, read on the forward strand.
GTGCTGACCACCACGCACGGTGAATTGCGCGCCGACAAGCTGCTGGTCGCCACCGGCCGGACACCGAACACGCGCAGCCTGGCATTGGAAGCGGCGGGGGTAGCCGTCAATGCGCAGGGGGCCATCGTCATCGACAAGGGCATGCGCACCAGTAGCCCGAACATCTACGCGGCCGGCGACTGCACCGACCAGCCGCAGTTCGTCTATGTGGCGGCAGCGGCCGGCACTCGTGCGGCGATCAACATGACTGGCGGCGATGCGGCCCTGGACCTGACCGCAATGCCGGCCGTGGTGTTCACCGACCCGCAGGTCGCCACCGTGGGCTACAGCGAGGCGGAAGCACATCACGACGGGATCGAGACCGACAGTCGCCTGCTAACACTGGATAACGTGCCGCGTGCGCTTGCCAACTTCGACACACGCGGCTTCATCAAGCTGGTCATCGAGGAAGGTAGCGGACGGCTCATCGGCGTGCAAGCGGTGGCCCCGGAAGCGGGTGAACTGATCCAGACGGCGGTGCTCGCCATTCGCAACCGTATGACCGTGCAGGAACTGGCCGACCAATTGTTCCCCTACCTGACCATGGTCGAAGGGCTGAAGCTCGCGGCGCAGACCTTCAGCAAGGACGTGAAGCAGCTTTCGTGCTGCGCCGGATGAGGAAAAGGAGGTGTTCAATGAGCGCCTACACAGTGTCCCGGCTGGCCCTTGATGCCGGGGTGAGCGTGCATATCGTGCGCGACTACCTGCTGCGCGGATTGCTACGGCCGGTCGCGTACACCACGGGCGGCTACGGCTTGTTCGATGACACCGCGTTGCAACGGCTGCGCTTTGTACGGGCTGCCTTCGAAGCGGGTATCGGCCTGGACGCACTGGCGCGGCTGTGCCGGGCGCTGGATGCTGCGGACGGTGACGGTGCGTCTGCGCAGCTTGCCGTGTTGCGGCAACTCGTCGAGCGTCGGCGCGAGGCCCTGGCCAGCCTCGAAATGCAACTGGCCGCCATGCCAACCGAACCGGCACAGCACGCGGAGAGTCTGCCATGAACAGCCCAGAGCACTTGCCGTCTGAGACGCACAAACCGATCACCGGCTACTTGTGGGGCGCGCTGGCCGTGCTCACCTGTCCCTGCCATTTGCCGATTCTCGCCATTGTGCTAGCCGGCACGACGGCCGGCGCGTTCATCGGGGAGCACTGGGGTATTGCAGCCCTCACGCTGACCGGCTTGTTTGTCCTGTCTGTGACGCGGCTGCTGCGGGCCTTCAAGGGAAGATCATGACCGCTTCCCAGCCAGCCGAGAGTGGGCAGCTTTGAGCTTCGCTACCAATCTGGAGGAGTACCACCATGAACGCAAACGCCCCGAACACTGCCAGTTGCACCACCTGCTGCGTATGCTGCAAAGAAATTCCGCTCGATGCCGCCTTCACCCCGGAAGGCGCGGAATACGTCGAACATTTCTGCGGGCTGGATTGCTATGAACGCTTCCAGGCACGCGCCAAGGCCGCGACAGAATCTGACATTGCGCCTGTCCCTGGCGGTTCGCAGCCGTCAGATTGAGGCATACCCTAACCTGATGTCAGATGCTTGGCGCAAAGCACGTCAGAATAGAGTTGTAGTTTGTATTTATTGACACAAGCCGCCAAGGGTAATGGATTTCATCCTGACACTTTTACCTTTGGAGGCACCTTGCAAGGTCAACGTATCGGCTACGTTCGCGTCAGCAGCTTCGACCAGAATCCTGATCGACAACTGGAACAAATAGAAGTCGGCAAGGTATTCACCGATAAGGCTTCAGGCAAGGACACACAACGTCCCGAACTTGAAAGGCTGCTGGCCTTCGTCCGCGAGGGCGACACCGTGGTGGTGCATAGCATGGACAGGTTGGCACGCAACCTTGATGACCTGCGCCGCATCGTCCAAGGGCTGACACAACGGGGCGTGCGCATGGAGTTCGTCAAAGAAGGGCTAACGTTCACCGGCGAGGACTCACCGATGGCCAATCTGATGCTGTCGGTCATGGGAGCCTTTGCTGAGTTCGAGCGCGCTCTGATCCGCGAACGTCAGCGCGAGGGAATCGTGCTGGCTAAGCAGCGCGGGGCCTACCGGGGACGAAAGAAATCGCTGAACAGCGAACAAATTGCCGAGTTGAAACGGCGAGTTGCGGCAGGCGAGCAGAAAACCTTGGTGGCCCGTGACTTCGGCATCAGCCGCGAAACCTTGTACCAGTACCTGCGGGAAGACTGACCATGCCACGCCGCTCAATCCTGTCCGCCACCTAGCGCGAAAGTCTGCTGACACTGCCAGATGCCAAAGACGAACTGATACGGCACTACACGTTCAACGAAACCGACCTGTCGGTGATCCGTCAGCGTCGCGGCGCCGCGAATCGATTGGGCTTCGCCGTGCAGCTTTGCTACTTGCGATTCCCTGGCATCTTCTTGGGCGTCGATGATCCTCCATTTCTGCCCCTGCTGCGCATGGTGGCCGCACAACTCAAGGTGCCGGTGGGAAGCTGGAACCATTACGGCCAGCACGAGCAGACACGGCGGGAGCACTTGGTCGAGCTGCAAACGGTGTTTGGATTCAAGCCCTTCACCATGAGTCATTACCGGCAAGCCGTGCATACATTGACCGAAATGGCCTTGCAAACAGACAAAGGCATTGTGCTGGCCAGCACCCTTATTGAAAACCTGCGGCGGCAGAGCATCATCCTACCCGCCATGAATGCCATCGAGCGCGCAAGCGCCGAGGCCATTACCCGTGCCAACCGAAGCATCCATGCGGCATTGGCCGATTCCTTGATACCTGTCCATCGCCAGTGCCTGGACGAACTGCTCAAGCGCAAGGATGGTAGCAAAATGACGTGGCTAGCGTGGCTGCGCCAATCGCCCGCCAAGCCAAACTCGCGCCACATGCTTGAACACATCGAACGCCTCAAAGCCTGGCAGGCGCTTGACCTACCTGCTGGCATCGAACGGCAGGTACACCAAAACCGCTTGCTCAAGATCGCCCGCGAAGGCGGCCAGATGACGCCCGCCGACCTGGCCAAGTTCGAGTCGCAGCGGCGTTACGCCACCTTGGTAGCACTGGCCATCGAGGGCATGGCCACCGTCACTGATGAAATCATCGACCTTCACGACCGTATCATCGGCAAGCTGTTCAATGCGGCCAAGAACAAGCATCAACAGCAGTTCCAGGCTTCCGGCAAGGCGATCAACGACAAGGTGCGGATGTATGGGCGCATCGAGCGCACGCTGTTCATTCTGGATTGGCTGCAAAGCGTGGAGCTGCGCCGCCGCGTCCATGCGGGGCTGAATAAGGGCGAGGCGCTGGACGACACGTTGCTGCAATATCTGTCCCCGCTGGGGTGGGAGCATATCAACCTGACCGGCGATTACCTATGGCGCAGCAGTGCCAAGGTCGGTGCGGGGAAGTTCAGGCCATTGCGACCGCTGCCACCGGCTTAGCGTGCTTTATTTAATGAGATGGTCACTCCCTCCTTCCCGGTACTATGCTGAGGACAGGCTTTCATTCGGAGAACTATCATGGAAAACATTGCGCTCATTGGTATCGATCTGGGTAAAAACTCTTTCCATATTCATTGCCAGGATCGTCGCGGGAAGGCTGTTTACCGTAAAAAATTTACCCGGCCAAAGTTGATCGAATTTTTGGCGACATGCCCCGCTACAACCATCGCAATGGAAGCCTGTGGCGGTTCTCACTTTATGGCACGCAAGTTGGAAGAGTTGGGGCATTCCCCAAAGCTGATATCACCACAATTTGTCCGCCCGTTCGTTAAAAGCAATAAAAACGACTTTGTCGACGCCGAAGCTATTTGTGAAGCTGCATCGCGTCCGTCTATGCGTTTTGTGCAGCCCAGAACGGAATCTCAGCAGGCAATGCGGGCTCTGCATCGTGTCCGTGAATCCCTGGTTCAGGATAAGGTAAAAACAACCAATCAAATGCATGCTTTTCTGCTGGAATTTGGCATTAGCGTTCCCCGAGGAGCTGCCGTTATTAGCCGACTGAGTACCATTCTTGAGGATAATAGTTTGCCTCTTTACCTCAGCCAGTTATTGCTGAAATTACAACAGCATTATCACTATCTTGTTGAGCAGATTAAAGATTTGGAATCCCAGTTGAAACGAAAGTTGGACGAAGATGAGGTTGGACAGCGCTTGCTGAGCATTCCCTGCGTCGGAACACTGACAGCGAGTACTATTTCAACTGAGATTGGCGACGGGAAGCAGTACGCCAGCAGCCGTGACTTTGCGGCGGCAACAGGGCTTGTACCTCGGCAGTACAGCACGGGAGGTAGGACGACATTGCTGGGAATTAGTAAGCGAGGTAATAAAAAGATCCGAACTTTGTTGGTTCAATGTGCCAGGGTATTCATACAAAAACTGGAACACCAGTCTGGCAAATTGGCCGATTGGGTCAGGGATTTACTGTGCCGGAAAAGCAACTTTGTCGTCACTTGTGCTCTGGCAAACAAGCTGGCCAGAATAGCCTGGGCCCTAACGGCACGACAGCAAACTTATGTAGCATAACGGCAGAAATACACCGGTTTAAAGAATTACTGATCTGGTTTTGCGAATACTGATATTGATGATACTAACGGCCCACCGGCCTGTTGAGGAACCTGTAAAACGGAAAGGCTCATTGAAGCCGTATATTTTCTGGAGGTTCATCAGGCGCGGAACTCATCAAGGCGCGGGAATAAAATCCCATTCAGACGCCGGATAGATTCAAGCAAGCCAACTTGTCGTCAAAATCGGTGTTGCAAAAACGGGAGTGACCATAGATTCCGTTTTCCAAGCGGACCCCCTTTACTTGCCAACAACCGAATCGCTTGCTCCGCAACTATGGTTTTTTATTAGAATCTTCGCCACCAAATAAATTATAATAAATTGATTTTATTAGATATTTTTCAGAATTTATATGGTCAGCACGTGTTGCATGCTCTAATGTTTCAAATGCTAAATTATGCGCGGCCTCAGAAAATACCCCAGGCCAACCCTTACTCAGCATAGACAGTCCTTTAAGGACTCTTATCTGAATCTCCCTCATACTGGCGCCATCGCGCGCGACAGGTGAGAAAAAGTCTTCCAGTAGATCGTTATTCTGAAGTGGTGCAACATGAACTGAAGGATATTTCACTTCTATTTCATCAGATTTATTCTGCGCGTAAGTGGAAAGTATACGAACACCTCTGCCAATGACATCAATGGCGGTTCCAGGATCGTTCACTGCGGGGGAAAGGGCCCGGCAGGCTATTTCGGCCATGACGCTAAGACAAAATCGGGGATCCTGAGCAAATGAACGTACATCCGAGACAATAATCGTCTCAAGTAAATCGGCGCTGATTGATGACTCCTGGCCTTGACTCAGGTACAAAACTGGCATGGATGGATGTATGAAACTGCCTGGCTGCGCCACGAGGTATACATGACGGGGATCATTGGTCAGCAGTTTGCTAAGTTTCACCATATCAATATATTCAACATAGCCAATCTTCTTCGGATAAACTGCAACCGTTCCTTTCGGCTGTTCATTGTTCTCAAGCCATGGATATCCGCCGAGAAAGGGATTTCTTGCTCTCGCAATAAATGATTCGATGGCCGCCTGTTCTACTTTTGCCGTTGTCTCACCAACCCTCCCCAGAGAGGTCAAATGCTGTATCCAGCGAAGCAATGTGATGAGGATTAAGGCAATGACAACCAGTGTGACAATGAATAAAATGACTCTCCCCCTTTCTCCATAAGCTCCCATATTGAGGGCAATAATCCCTACCAGACTGAAGAGAAAAGAACCGATGAAGGTGGCCAGTACATTTTGTGTGGTCACGTCTTCAACAACTAAACGCGTAGCTCTGGGAGTCACATTAGTAGTGGCTGAACCGTAGGCTGTGACCATGATACTCAACGAAAAAGTGGTCACTGCCAGCATACTCGATGCCAGTATGTTCAGAATGTTATCGACTGCTTCCGCACCAACCTTCACGGAAACCGACTCAGGTATCATTGATTTAAAAAGAATTGATAAAAGGGCCGTTATTATCGCGACAATGGCGAATAACGTTGCCCTGAACCATAGCTTTTTAAATGTCTGCTTCAGAATCCATTTCCAGCGTGAAATCATTCTGCATTCCTCATATTGCGGCCGGGATAAATAATTGCCGCCCCCAGGACGGCATGTTGCTGTTAACGAACCAGGTGCAGGAAGTGCAGATGTTTTTCGTACTGGTCCAGTATGTCATTAATCAGCTGCTCCTGGTTCCAGCCCATCACATCATAATTTTGACCGCCTTCTTTGAGATATACCTCAGCGCGATAATATCTATGTTGTTCAGTCTGCTGCTCATTATTATCCATCGCGGCGAGCGCGAAGGTCGGTGAGCTATACCCGCGAAGCCTCACTTCATATATAAAATTCAGCTCGTTACCCAAATCGACTTCAAGACGAATACGATCGTCGACTGCGTCACTGATGTGGCTTATCGTCCCCTGCTTGTTCAGCTCTTCCTGAACCAGCGTCATGGCGGGGTGGATGACGTCGTCCATAAAACGTTTCACAAGAGATCGCTTCGGCAGATACGCGATATTGCGTAACCTTCTCTGCCAGGGAATTGGGTTACGTGCAGCCGTAGGAGCAATTGTCGCCATGCTCAGGCTTTCACGCTTGGTCAAATCCCGGCGCAAAGCTTTTAAAAGTCCGTATATAGATATCAGTAAGATCACTGAGAATGGCAATGCACTCGCTATTGTCACTGTTTGCAGCGCACTTAGCCCTCCGGCAAGGAGAAGCGCAATTGCGACAATGCCCATGAGCGAGGCCCAAAATATTCGCTGCCAGACGGGTGTGTTTGCCACTCCACCTGATGCCAGAGAATCAACAACCATTGCCCCTGAATCAGCAGACGTGACAAAGAAGACGATGACCATCGCCATTGCGATGAATGACAGCACGGAAGAGAACGGGAAATGCTCCAGGAAATTAAACAGGGCCAGCGCCACATCCTGCTGAACGGTACTGGCGAGGTCTGTGGCCCCCTGGTTCATAATGAGATAGATCGCGCTGTTACCAAACACCGTCATCCACATGAGCGTAAAACCCGCGGGAACAAACAGCACGCCGGTGACAAACTCGCGAATGGTTCGCCCGCGGGAGACCCGTGCGATGAACATCCCCACAAACGGCGACCATGAAAGCCACCATCCCCAGTACAGTAATGTCCAGCCCCCCAGCCAGTTGCTCGACTTAGGCTCATACGCGTAAAGGTTGAACGTTTTACTCACCAGTTCCGAAAGATAACCGCCCGTATTTTCCACAAATGACTTCAGCAGAAGCACGGTTGGTCCCAGACACAGGACCAGCGCCAGGAGCAACAACGCCAGACCCAGATTGAGCTCAGACAGGATACGTATTCCCTTATCCAGGCCGGACACCACTGAAATCGTCGCTAACCCCGTGATGACCACGATCAGAATAACCTGCACCGTTTCATTGATGGGCACCCCGAAAAGATGGTTCAAACCGGCATTCACCTGCAAAACACCATAACCCAGCGAGGTCGCAACGCCAAAGACCGTGCCGATAACAGCGAAAATATCAACCGCATGACCTACAGGCCCGTATATGCGATCGCCGATAATGGGATAGAGTGCGGAGCGCAGGGTTAACGGCAGACCGTGACGGTAACTGAAGAACGCCAGAATCAGCGCCACAATGGCATAAATTGCCCATGCGTGCAGTCCCCAGTGGAAGAAGGTCAGACGCATTGCTTCCTTCGCTGCCGCAACGGTCTCCGGGGTGCCGACGGGAGGCGAAAGATAATGCATTACAGGTTCGGCAACGCCAAAGAACATCAGTCCGATCCCCATCCCTGCCGAAAAAAGCATCGCAAACCAGGAGTGGTAGCTGAAATCAGGCTGCGCATGGTCCGGGCCCAGCTTGATATCACCGTAGCGTGAGAGTCCCAGGAACGTGACACTCAGTAAAATCAGGGCCACAGCAAGGATGTAGAACCAGCTGGCATTCGTGAAGATTTGTTGCTGAAGTAGTTTAAAATTTTTGTCGGCGACATCCGGGAATACGGCGGCAAAGGCAACAAGAAGGAAAATCAGCAAAGCAGATGTAAAAAATACCGCTTTGTTAATCTGGCTTGTAGACTTCTTCGGGATTGTATCATTTTCACTCATAATCATTTATTCCATTAATTAAATCCGCACTGGATAGAAGACACTACCTTTCACAGAGTAGCAAAGTTCAACTTGCTATGCGGCGTTAATCGGAAAGCATGGTGTAATGAGTGCCGATACAAATCATCCTATATTCTAAGGGGTTCTTGGTTACTCAGCCTGCCGCTTCCTGGTGCATTTATTTGTATCAAAGCTGGGACATACGTTAATGAACGTATATTAGGCACGAATTACTTTTTGAACAAAGCAGACGTTAAGATTTACAGCATCGGGAAGCTTCTGGATGCCGCGTCAGCGGCATGGAGGCGCCAGATGAGGTTACATGTGTCTGTGGAGTCAAATGGCGCCGAAAGCCCGGCGTAGCCGGTTACCGGGCTATAAATTCTGCCATCCTCCCCCTGCCCTGATTAGCTTTAACCCGCTAACAGCAATGAAGAAGTTAATGTAATCCCTTTTAACCCCGGTGAGCGGGCTTTACGGCGTTTACGACGTAAAGGGCGTGATTTCCGGGGCCTTAGCGGCGGCAGCTTGCTGCTGACGCTTAGGGGGATGTTCATAAAAAATCTCAGCGACACCAGGGAACTTAACATGGTAGCTGCAAAGCCATACCCGCGAAAAACATCTCAGACGCCGCTGTACGCGGTCGGAGTTGACCCGGCAAGGCGAGGCCGCAGTCGGGGCGTATCTCCGCGTTAGCGGGCCGCAGGGCCGCAGGGCCGCAGGGCCGCTTACGAGCGTGTACCAGACAACTGACCGCAGCTCCACCCACAGCGATGAAGAAGAGTAGTTACAACACTCATCATTAAAAGCGATGTTGTTCCCCGGCCTTCGGCCGGGGGCGGCGGCGCTTTTCAGTGGTGGGATGAGTTATGTAGTTACCGCTGTGCACGGAACTGAATATTGGTCTGAGAGGGGCTCAGTGTTGCAGGACGGCGCCGGAGGTTTGTTTAAATGGTTAATTGAATGCTGTAACTAAAGTGCTTGCTGGTGCTGTGCCCGCCGCTTGCCGGCGGGAGGTACTTCTCGATTCTGAGCGGCGCGGGCGTTTGCGACCGCTGCCAGCGAAGGCCTCATTGAGACTGTCCACAGGACAGACGGCGAACAGGTTTTCCTTTGAGATGAAAGAGATTCAGATCTTTAAAAGAAGTACAGAGCAGGTATTTAAAGGGAACCATGCGGTCTGTAATTCTTTCGACGGGCACCCAGGAAACGTGTCGGGTGTAGCCTGGTGAATAGTTCCCTTGCAGTTAAATGTGTATAAGTAAAATCCGGTCAAAAAACCGGGGCCGGAGACCTGAAATTTCATCCACGAAAAGGAAAAATCAGGAGGTGGCCGTGGTGGCTGTTACAGGAATGGTCAGAAATCAGGCAACTGCAGAAGACGGGCGAGCGAAAGTCTCCGGCGTCGGCCGGATAAAAAAGTGGGAGGTTTATATGGGCTCGGGGTACGGCGCCAGGCGGGTATAGTTATTGCCCCGGGATATCAGCATTCGTTCCGTCACACGTCGCTCCACCTCACGCTTCAGCGCGTCATGATCGCCTCTGAAGCGGCCGGTGGCATATTCACGGGTCAGCTGCTGACGAACGCGCGTCTCTATATCCTTACGCTGGCGTGAAGCATCCCGGCGAGCTGTCGCTCGCTTCTGGCCATGTGATTTACGCTCAGCCTGGTAGCTACGAAAACGCTCGCGTACAAAACGCCAGGATTTAGCGATCAGCTCGTCCATTTCCAGTTGTGGCAGGCTCTGCTTTTTACGCTGTTTGTTTTCCCACTCCACACGGCTACGACGCGCGGCCACGACAGCGACATCTGACACATCCAGAGCCTGAAAAAGAGCCGGCGTGAACGTCATGTCGGTCGGGATGTTACAGCCAATCTGCGGGTCATATTCCGTGGTGTAGGTGATCAGGCCCAACTCGGACATAAAGCGCAGCGCACGGGTCGCCCGCGAGATAGAGAGATTGCCACTTGCGGATTCCGTGGCCAGCCCGCACTCGATGGCCATATTGGTAATCGAGCGCTGCACGCGATTGGCCAGCGGATCATAATGGAAGCACATTGCCTGCAGGAGCGCGTCAATTGCACGTCGACGCAGTATAGGAGGCATGCGGCGGCGCTTACCCAGTGAGCGGGCAAAGGCAACATGGATTGAAAAATCAAAGGTAGCGGTGAAGCCTTCGGCTTTGGCCATCAGCTTACGACAGAACGGCAGTGTCTTTTTGCCTTCACGCGCCATAAAACGCGGCTCGGCATTTTTAACCTGAACGTAATGAAATGAGTTTTCTGAATTCTGGTCAGCCACCGCTTCCTGCGCTTATGTTGCACGGAAGGAGTGAGCACAGAAGGTCTTGAACTTTTCTGAGCATGAATCTATACTCCCTGCATAGAGCAACAGCTTCTATGCAGTTTTGAAAGGCCCCGTTAATCTTTTCGCTCCGCCAAGAATGAAGAAGATTATCGGGGTTTTTGCTTTTCTGGTTCCAGGTAAATTCCCCATCCGAACCAGTTCCCTGCCACCTTGCGGCGTGGCCAGCCAGAAATCTCTAAACGATCAGTAATCTAGCACTCAAAGCCGGATGGATCAAGAATGTGACGTCGTTACATCAATTCCAAGCTTCGCGGACTCCATTTCAATAAGCCTTTCAATCATTTCTGCCTGAGTAATTCCTTCACTCTCACACATGATTTGAAGCTGATTTTTAAGTGAATCGCGCACAAACACCCTCACCTCTTTGTGCGTCGTTTTTTTACGCGCAACAGCCTTCTGCTGCCGTTCTGCAGCAGAAAGTGGTTTCCCTTTTCTGTAGGGGCGTTTAGATGAGGAAGTAACTGCGTTTATGGCCTGTGACATCTCTGCCTCCTCAAGCATTTAACTAAATACCTGAACAAAGATACTACAGCTGGCCTGATGCGGCGAGTGGCTATGTTATTTTTTGTTATATAACCTAATCTCCGTTGGCGCGAAGTTCAGGTTAAAAAACGTAACGATTTTCAGTACGTACTCTGCCAGTCCGTTCCCTGTGCCCAGCGGGATGCCCAGTGGTTCAGGTAACTGTGGGCGACAACCGGGTCATCCCACACGACCAGCACATTCTCTGAATTCGAACGGTCCGCAGCCCGACTGAAATTGAAAGAGCCGACCTCGGTATTGCGTTTGTCTGCGACGATCACTTTGTCATGAAGGATCGTATATACGTCGACGGTGCGGACAGGGATACCCGCGCTGACCAGCACGTTCATGGCGGCCACACTGGCTTTCCCGGTATTCGCCTTCTGGTCCAGTACTACCCTGATATCCACTCCACGCCGTTTTGCCGCAATAAGCGAGCGAGTCACCTCCGGCGACGTGAAGGAGTATCCCATCAGGCGGATTTCCTGCTGCGCTGAATCGATGGTCTTCAGGACCAGCTGCAGGGCCGTTCCTTCCGGGGAAAAGCCGGTCTCGATGGACGCGGCGTTGACTGCCGGCACTGGCGTGTAAAGCGCCAGACTGAGCAGTCCGGGCAACCACCACCGGCTGGCTGGGGTTTGACGGGTCGTTCTTTTTTCTATACTCATACGATTTCACTCCTGATGACATTCAGTGATGTCGTGTCGGTGCTTCAGAAAATCCCTCACACACCTGACCAGTTTCTCTGAATCCCGCTCCCGCAACAGCGGAATGCCGGCCTGGCGAAGTACCTCTTCCAGCAGAATATCCCGGCGTACCCGATGTTTTTTCAGGTGCGAGGCATCATCCAGTTCGACAGCGGCCACAATGGCAAAGGTCGTGATAGGGGTCAGCTTGGATATCGAAAATTATTGTACTATAAGGACTTCCCCGGCATGTCAAAGCCGGTATTTATGGTTTCTGTCTGCTCTTCAGTAAAAATAAAGGGGAGAGACTGCGGTACTATAAACGGCCATGATGAATCGTCATCGATTCGGGCCCTGATGAAAGACGCGCGTGAGGTTCTAGTTCGTTAAGCGGATACGTATATCCTGTACAATAGCCAGATAGGCCTCACGGGGTCTAACCCTTTATCATCAACGAATTGCAGGTCAGATGGTTATACAGCTTCGAGCTTTAGTTGACTGAGTACAGCCGGAAATCATCACCGTAATGTAGTGATGCCCAACACAGCCGCGCATTTTTGGCGGCGATGGCCACAACAGCCCGCCAGTACCCTCTGCGCTCAACCAACATACAAACCCAACGGCTGAATGAGTCAGTCCTTTTCCCGGCGCCAATAAGCACTGAACGAGCCCCCTGAACCAGAAGCGTTCGCAGATACGAATCACCGGCTTTTGTGATCCTGCCGAGTTTCGACTTTCCCCCGCTGCTGTATTGTGATGGCGTCAGCCCCAGCCAGGCTGCCAGTTGACGTCCATTTTTAAAATCATGTGCATTACCGATACTGGCGACCAGTGCACAGGCCGTTGTGGGACCAACGCCCTTTAGCTCCATCAGCCGCTGACTGCGATGATCTGTTTTGGCTATGTGGGACAAAATTCGGTCATATTCAGTGATGTTAGCTTCAATGCGATCAACGTGTTCCATCAAATCATCAACACATTGCTGAACCTGAAGCGGTAAAGAGCTCTTCTGCACAGAAACCATGTGGCGCAGGGCATCAGCACTTTGCGGCGCGATGACACCGAATTCAGATATCAATCCTCGCAGACGATTATACGTTGCTGTTTTCTCTTCGATAAAACCCTGACGGGTACGATGTAAACACTGCATGGCCTGCTGGCTTTCGTCTTTCACTGGTACGAACCGCATATGCGGACGACGAACAGCTTCACAGATAGCCTGAGCATCAGCTGCATCATTTTTTCCTGATTTTCCGGCCATACGATAAGGCGATACAAACTTAGCAGCCATCAGACGTGGCTCATGACCATACTGCCGAAACAATCTTGCCCAGTAGTGAGCCCCGGAGCATGCTTCCATCCCGATAACACAGGGAGGCAAACTTGCAATTAACTCAGGAAGTGCAGCACGCGATACTTTAGGCTTAACCAGAACTATGAGACGACAATAACTCAGTCCGCCTGGTGCTGATTATTCTGGCCGGTTTTGTAATCTGAATGTCATGTACATGCTCCAACAGGAAATGGCGTGACGCTCAATACTTCTCAGGTCAGTTACTACATGACTCAACGTAAAAAAGGGGCAACCCAGCATATCTCGGCCATGAAGGCCGGTATCTCTGTCCGATCTGGTCGCCGGATCGAGAAAGATCAGTGGTCGAAAGCCGGTGAACGCCACTGGCGAACGCGTAAAGATCCACTTGAAGCTGTGTGGGACAGCGAGCTTGTCCCTTTACTGAAAGAAAGGCCTGCTCTGATGCCAACCACGTTGCTGGAAATGCTACAGGATAAATATCCTGGTCAGTACCCCAACAACCTCCGCAGGACAATGCAGCGGCGGGTCCGTGAATGGAAGTTGCAATATGGTGCGGAGCAGGAGGTCATGTTCCGCCAGCGGCATCAACCCGGGTTGCGTGGTCTGTCTGACTTTACTGAGCTGAAAGGCGTAGTTGTCACCATCGCCGGTAAGTTGTTGGCGCATAAGCTGTATCACTTCCGCCTTGAGTGGAGCCACTGGAGCTGGATGCGGGTTGTGCTGGGTGGGGAGAGCTTCTCTGCCCTGGCTGAAGGGTTGCAGGAGGCGCTCGGTCAGTTAGGCGGCGTGCCGTCAGAGCACAAAACTGACAGCCTGCGGGCCGCGTGGAAACACCGGGGTGAAGACGGTCAACGGGAACTGACAGAGCGTTATGCCGAGCTCTGCCGGCACTACGGTATGCAGGGCGTGCACAATAATGCCGGACGGGGCCATGAAAACGGTTCGGTGGAGAGCGCTCACGGGCATCTGAAACGGCGGATCCGCCAGGCGCTGATACTACGCGGTAGCAACGACTTCAGTACGCTTGAAGAATACCAGGCCTTCATCACTCAGCAGGTCATGCGGCATAACCGCAATAATCAGGATCTGGTTAAAGAAGAGCAGCCTCATCTGAAGCCGCTGCCGCTTCGTCGCAGCGCCGACTATGACGAACTGACGGTGAGGGTCAGTAGCAGCAGTACCATCAACGTCAGGCACGTCATCTACAGCGTCCCTTCCCGGCTGGTTGGCCAGCTTCTGCGGGTCCGGTTATGGGATGACCGTCTGAGTTGTTACGTTGGCAGTAACGAAGTCATGAACTGTCCCCGGGTCAGACCCGAAAAAGGCAAGACGCGGGCACGGCGAATCGACTTCCGGCATGTGATCGACAGCCTGGCAAAAAATCCCGGGGCGTTCTGCCATGCGACACTGAGAAACGACATCCTGCCGGATGATGAATGGCGAAAACTATGGCGCCGTCTGTGCAACCACCTGGAGCCCGAAATGGCTGGCAGACTGATGGTACACGCACTGAAACTGGCTGCGGGGTATGACGATATCTCGGTCGTGGCACGCGGGATGGAGCAGATGCTGAATACCCCAGGCGAACTGGATCTGAACCGGTTGATGCGGTTCCTGGGAATAAAGGAAAAAGAGCTACCGCCCGTCAGTGTCGTTCAGCATAACCTGAGCAGTTATGAGCAGTTGCTGCGTGGAAAAGGAGGTCTGCAGTGAGCAATATCCATCACCTGGAACGCAGCCTGCGAAAACTGCGCCTGACACGCGTTGGCGCGGAATGGCATGCGCTGGAAAAACGTGCGCTGGCAGAGGGGTGGACCCCGTCACGCTATCTGCTGACGCTGTGTAATGAAGAACTGCTGTGGCGTGAAAGCGAAAAGCTGCGCCGCTATAAAAAGGAAGCCCGGTTGCCGGTCGCGAAAACCCTGGGTGAATATGACTTCGCCCAGGTGCCGGAGCTGAATGCAGCTCAGTTCCGGCAGCTCTGCGAAACGACAGACTGGGTTGATGCAGGTGAAAACGTCCTGCTGTTCGGCGCCAGCGGGCTGGGGAAAAGCCATCTGGCGGCAGCGATCGTGGATGGCGTTGTAGGTCAGGGCTACCGGGCCCGGTTCTACAGCGCGGGAGAGCTGTTGCAGGAACTGCGTAAAGCCAGAGCTCAGCTGAAACTGAATGAGCTGTTACTGAAACTGGATCGCTATCGGGTGATAGTGGTGGATGACCTCGGTTATGTCAAACGCGACAACGCGGAAACCGGTGTGCTGTTCGAGTTAATCGCTCATCGCTATGAACGAGGGAGTCTGGTGATCACCAGTAACCATCCGTTCAGCACATGGGGCAGCATCTTCGTGGATGAGACGATGGCAGTAGCGGCGGCCGACAGGCTGATCCACCACGGATATATGTTCGAACTGAAGGGAGAAAGCTACAGGAAAAAGACGGCAAAGGCAGTAACCAGCGCGACTTAACGTCGCACTAAATGAATCGCCACGGATAATCTAGACACTTCCGAGCCGTTGATAATACTGGTTTTCATATTCTGTCGGTGACATCTGTTCGCTAGAACCATGCCGACGCTTACTGTTATAAAACATTTCGATGTAATCAAAAATATCACTGCGGGCTTCTTCCCGCGTTCCGTAGATCTTTTTCTTTATCCGTTCGCGTTTCAACAACTGGAAAAAGCTTTCTGCAACCGCATTATCATGGCAGTTACCGCGACGGCTCATGCTGCCTTCCAGGCCGTGTGATTTCAGGAACGACTGCCACTCATGGCTTGTGTACTGACTGCCCTGATCCGAATGAACCAGCACCTGTTTTTGGGGATTACGCCGCCATACAGCCATCAGCAGTGCGTTCAGGACAATGTCCTTTGTCATCCGGGATTGCATGGACCAGCCGATAATTTTGCGTGAGAACAGATCAACTGGATTGGCCCCTATATTTCCATACACTTTTTATCACTTAACCCATGACTGGTTCGTCGCCGCAGATATTCCCGTGGCGAACGATACCCCAGTGCACTATGCGGATGCCATTCGTTGTAATGTTCGAAGGCCTCCGCAAGGTTCTTTACCGCTGTTAACCCGTCGGGTTTCGGCATGATGCTGATGTAATCGCGCTTCATCGTTTTCACGAAGCTCTCTGCCATCCCGTTGCTTTCCGGGCTACGTACCGCCGTATGTTTAGGCTCCAGTCCTACCATTCTGGCGAACTGACGCGTCTGATAAGAACGGTAGGCTGAACCGTTGTCTGTCAGCCACTCAACTGGGGATGTCGGCAGGCTGTTACCGAAGCGACGCTCCACGGCACCCAGCATGACGTCCTGCACGGTTTCACTGTCATATCCACCGTTACTGGCCGCCCAGTAAAGTGCCTCGCGATCGCAACAGTCCAGAGCGAACGTGACCCGCAGTTTTTCACCGTTATCACAGCTGAACTCGAAGCCGTCAGAGCACCACCGCTGGTTACTTTCTCCAACGGCCACTTTCCCTGTATGCGCCCGCTTCGATGGCGGTATTTCCGGTTTACGCTCAAGCAGCAGCGCATTCTGACGCATGATGCGGTATACGCGTTTGGCATTGATCACCGCCATGTCGTCAGTTTCTGATTGTCTGCGCAGCAGTGCCCATACCCGACGATAACCATAGGTGGGCAGATCGCCGATAACGGTATGGATACGGGCCAGCGCGTCAGTATCATCAGGCTTGCGCTTGCACCGACGATCCTGCCAGTCCTTCGACCGACGGGCCATGGCATGCAGTTGCGCACGTGAGACCCGGAGGCAACGACTGACAAGGCTTATTCGCCATCCTCCGGCAACAAGGGCACGTGCGCTATCCACTTTTTTTGTCGGCCATATTCAACGGCTTCTTTTAGCAGCTCGTTTTCCATGGTTTTCTTGCCCAACAGGCGCTGCAGCTCTTTAATTTGCTTCATCGCAGATGCCAGCTCCGACGCGGGCACAACCTGTTCTCCTGCGGCAACGGCTGTAAGGCTGCCTTCCTGATACTGCTTACGCCACAGGAACAGCTGACTGGCAGCAACGCCATGCTGACGGGCGACCAGCGACACGGTCATTCCGGGCTCAAAACTCTGCTGAACAATGGCGATTTTTTCCTGAACACTTCGCCGTCTGCGCTTCTCTGGACCTAAAACATCAATCATTCGGACTCCAACGACTAGTCTAAAAACTAGTATTAAGACTATCACTAACTTAAGTGATACCAACTGTCTGGAGATTCAGGGGGCCAGTCTATCAACAACCACGGCAAGATACAGCCAGCCTTCGTGGGTCCTGATGTAGGTTATGTCCGTTACCCAACGCTCATCCGGAGCATCCGGATTGAACTGTCGCTGGAGCCTGTTGGGCGACACGATACTGGCCTCGCCTTTACGTGCCCGCGGGCTCCGGTATCCGACCTGAGCCTTTATCCCGACACGTTTCATCAGTCGCCAGACCCTGTTCACTCCGCACTGTTGCCCGCTGTCACGCAGATCCAGATGGATTTTGCGATAACCATAGACGCATCCCGATTCCAGCCAGAACTGTTTAATCTGTCCTGTCAGTCTCAGGTCTGCCTGATGGCGTTGTGAATGCGGCTGCTGAAGCCAGGCGTAAAAACCACTGGGATGAACATCCAGCACCCGACAGAGCAGGCGAACAGGCCAGCAACAGGTGTTGTCACGGATAAAGGCGTACCTCAGTCGGACAGCTTTGCGAAGTACGCCGCGGCTTTTTTTAATATGTCCCGTTCGTCGGTAACCCGCTTCAGCTCTTTCTGGAGACGGCGGATCTCGGCCTGAGCATCTGACTGTTCTTTATTTGTGGAAGAATCCGGACCGTACTTCTTTATCCAGGCGTAAAGGCTGTGGGTGGTGATATCGAGACGTGTTGCAACGCTGGCAACAGAATAACCGCGATCAACAACCTGTTTGACTGCTTCAGTTTTAAACTCTTCGGGATAACGCTTACCGCTCATGGGCACCTCTCTTTAAGCCATCTTAAATGACTCTGAGGTGTCTGTTAAACCCGTGGCGATTCAGTATACTTTTCCTATAAATATCTGACTAACTGAAAAGATTATGCGTCAACTTATGGGAAGATTATTTAATGTAATATTCATATCGCTTATATACACGGGGATAGTAATTATTCTTGATGCAGTTGCCATCTACTATTTCAAACTGAATGCCCCTGTCACCATCGTAGTGACTACGTTTCTGGTATTATTCGGTTTATCGTTTGCATACGTAGATACCACAAAGCGATCAGAACGGCACTTTGCCGAGCGGCGTAAAGCACAGGCGCAGGGCGCGACATTTTCGATGATGTGGGATGCCCTTGATTCAGATGCTAAACAGCTTTTTTACCAAAAAATTGATGTGGAAAGTGCATCCAGCGAGTTTAAGTCCAGATACCAGCAATTGCAGAACGAAATCAGTTACTGGGACAAGGAGATAGAGCGTCTACGTTAATCAGATTAACAGTGACTGGGTGGGCCGCAAGGCACTACCCCCATTTTTTCCTTAATGTCGATAATGTCACACTCCATGCAGAGCAGAAAAAATCCCGTCTAATAATTCAACGGCTCGTTTATCAACTCTTTGCCAAGGACTCCGAGTCGCTACATTACGTCCGAGAAATAAAGCTCTTGGTCATTAACGCATGTGCAGGCATAAACTCTGGGTTATATCGACTGGCGGAGTTGCTCGCCAATGGTTGCAGTCAGGAATTAGCAATGACTGCTTGTGGCACACAGCGGAGAAGCAAATGAGATGGTTGTCCGCAGACTCCTGGAGTCGATTAAAAAATCAGAATACAGAAAACCATTCAGACTTTTATCGGGAATAACAATGTCAGCGTGTTGACTATGGAAGGCTCAAAGCCAAAACGGGTGTAAAAACATTTAACTTCTTCATTCAGCGCATGCACGGCCAGTGCTCTCACCCCGACCTGAAAGGCAATGTTTTGCGCACGGTATATAGCATCCTTAAGAAGTGCGGCACCAAGCCCATTCCCGGACCAGGCCTGGTCGATGGCAAGCCGTCCCAGGACAATGACCGGAATGACTTCAGGCGCGTTGCGTCTATAGGCCCCAGGCACTGTGTTACGGTGGACGCTACCCGAAGATAAACAATAATAACCGATGACCCGGTTCGAGTTTTCTGCGCAGACGACATAGACACGGGAAATGCCGGTACTGTGGTTTCTGAGAGCCTTCTTCTTTAACCACTCATTAAGGGCAGGCTCCTGGCAGCAGAACTCAGCGATGTTATGTTCAGCCGTCAGGGATTCAGGCGCTCTCATTCCCATGGTGATTTGCGGTTCATCAGGTTATCGATTCGCGCCTGGCGCTCCGGCGTTATTGGGGCGTCAAGCTCTTCAATAAACGCCTCAAACTGATTGTCATTGAGGAGGAACAGTCGTTGATCAAGTAGAATGTCCTGTGCTTCCCTGCAGGCAACCTCAAGCATAAAATCAGTCCGTGATTTTGAGACCAGGCTTGCGGCCATGTCGATCAGGTCACGCTGTGATGTTTTGGCCCGGATATTGATCGGAGCTTCACGAACGTCTGGTTTCATAGATACCTCATGTTTAGCAGATTTATATACGATTATAGCCTTTGTATATAGAAACGCTATACAAATCTGTCATGCTTTCGTCGGTTAGAAACACAAGCCGCGTTGTATCATCATGCATCATTCAGGACTGATAAAGTTATATCCAACTGATAATGTCATCGAGCTGCTGGTTGTCAGTTGGCCGCAGTTTTAAAAACAGCTGCAGCGACGTAGTCCTGCATTTTCTCGGTTGAAGAGCCGACACCATCAACTGATCCCATTCCCTGCCTGCCATAATCTGTCAGCACTCTTCTGCCGCTGCCGGTAAAAACTGCTTTGCTTCGATACTCATAAACTTTCTCCATGATTCAGTCACACGTCAGGCCCATATGTAAAGTGGGGTCAGACGCTTGAGAACAAGCCGGTTATTCGCATTCAGAGAGAGGGGATCTCTGAGTATTTATCCATAGTTCGTTTTTTATCGATACGTATCTGTCGCCACGCCTGAAAGTCCGGGCGTGTTTCCGCCATCCTGACGACTTCAACAGAGAAAACCTTATATTTGCCCTGCTGCAGGGGTACGCCAAGCCAGCGGCGTATGGCGGCATCTGTCCACAAACGGGAGTTATTAAGTCTGTAGACGGTGATCCATTTTTCTGACCATGCATCAAATTTCTGGCATCGCAGCTGATACCGTCGCTCTTCTTCCCGTCTTTTCCAGTCGCTGTCTACAGCAAACTTTCGGTGACCAACAAAAATCCCCTGGACTTTGCCCATGCCCGCTATCCACTGGAATGTCGTCATTTCCCACGGTATCAGGGGTCCGCTTGGAAAACGGAAAAAATCCCACGCTAAGGTGATTTATTGTTCATTGTATGGTGCTGCCTTACTTATCAGTACCCTATCGTTAAACTTTTTCTTTTCACAACAAAGATGAAATTTTGCCCGTATTGCCCCGACTCTGTTGTTCCTGTTATCTACCAATGAAGAATTAACACTAAACGAATTCGATATAACATATATGTTTTTGACTTCCTGGTTTAGAAGCGCGACACTATTCATTCAACGCAGGAGGTCACGATGTCATCAATTTCACCCCTACAACTCTTTAAAAGCCTGTCCGATGAAACCCGTCTGGGTATCGTCCTTCTCCTCAAAGAGATGGGTGAACTATGCGTATGCGATCTCTGCACGGCGCTGGAACAGTCGCAGCCTAAGATCTCCCGTCATCTGGCGATGCTACGTGAAAGCGGATTGTTGCTGGATCGCAAGAATGGGAAATGGGTTCACTACCGCTTATCTCCGCATATTCCTTCATGGGCTGCTCAGGTTATTGAGCAGGCCTGGTTAAGCCAACAGGACGACGTACAGGCTATCGCCCATAAGCTGGCATCAGCTAACTGCTCTGGTAGCGGCAAGGCTGTCTGCATCTAAAAAATTTGCCTGAACATATATGATTTTTCAAATGTGAGGTGTTCATGATGAAAACGTTAACGGTGTTTGACCCGGCTATGTGTTGCAGTACCGGCGTCTGCGGTACAGATATTGATCAGGTTCTGGTTGATTTTTCTGCGGATGTACAGTGGCTAAAACAGCGTGAAATTCAGGTTGATCGTTATAACCTGGCACAGCAACCCATGAGCTTTGTACAGAACGAAAAAGCCAAAGCATTCCTTGAGGCATCCGGGGCTGAAGGGCTTCCATTGTTGTTGCTGGATGGAGAAATGGTGATGGCGGGGCGTTATCCGAAACGCTCAGAGCTGGCCCGCTGGTTCGGAATACCGCTGGAGAAAGTAGGATTAGCATCTAAAAGCTGCTGCGGTGGTAATACTTCTTGTTGCTGAAATGTCAGGAGGACATATGAAATTTTTACAGAATATCCCACCTTACCTGTTTTTTACCGGTAAAGGGGGCGTCGGTAAAACCTCTATTTCCTGTGCCACCGCTATCAGCCTGGCGGAACAAGGCAAGCGGGTTTTGCTTGTCAGCACCGATCCGGCTTCAAACGTAGGCCAGGTGTTCAGCCAGACTATTGGCAATACCATTCTGCCGGTGGCCTCTGTACCGGGTCTTTCAGCGCTGGAAATTGATCCTCAGGCCGCCGCCCAGGAATATCGGGCCAGAATCGTTGATCCTATCAAAGGCATTCTGCCGGATGATGTCGTTAACAGTATTAACGAACAGCTCTCTGGTGCATGTACCACCGAAATTGCAGCTTTTGATGAATTTACCGGTCTGTTGACTGACGCATCATTATTGACCCGCTTTGACCATATTATCTTTGATACCGCGCCAACCGGTCACACTATTCGTCTTCTCCAGTTGCCCGGTGCGTGGAGTAGCTTCATTGAGAGCAATCCTGATGGTGCTTCCTGTCTTGGCCCGATGGCAGGGCTGGAGAAACAGCGTGAGCAGTATTCACACGCCGTCCAGGCATTGTCTGATCCGGATCGTACGAGGCTGGTTTTAGTGGCTCGACTGCAAAAATCAACGCTTCAGGAAGTCGCCCGTACTCATGATGAGCTTGCGGCGATAGGTCTCAAAAATCAGTATCTGGTCATCAACGGCGTGTTACCTGAGACAGAAGCAGTCAACGATACCCTGGCGGCTGCAATATGGGGCCGGGAGCAGGAGGCGCTGGCAAGTCTTCCCGCTGGTCTGGACGCTCTCCCTACTGACACATTATTCCTTCAACCAGTGAATATGGTCGGTGTGTCTGCTTTAAGGGGACTTCTCACCTCCCAACCTGAGACGGCTTCATTTGCTGAAGTGTCCGCCCTGCAAAAACCAGCGATATCGTCGTTGTCTGCTCTGGTTGATGAGATTGCCCTTAATGAACACGGCCTGATTATGCTGATGGGTAAAGGTGGCGTGGGTAAAACAACCATGGCTGCGGCCATTGCAGTCAGACTGGCCGAAATGGGATTTGATGTGCATCTCACGACGTCAGATCCTGCTGCACACCTGAGCACAACCCTCAATGGAAGCCTCAATAACCTGCAGGTCAGCAGAATCGACCCTCATGATGAAACAGAACGTTATCGCCAGCATGTCCTTGAAACGAAAGGACGTGACCTGGATGAAGCGGGGAAACATCTGCTGGAAGAGGATTTACGCTCTCCGTGTACCGAAGAGATTGCTGTGTTCCAGGCCTTCTCACGGGTGATCCGTGAAGCGGGTAAACGGTTTGTCGTCATGGATACGGCACCGACAGGACATACATTGTTGCTG
Organism: Klebsiella sp. RHBSTW-00484; assembly: GCF_013705725.1. Lineage (NCBI taxonomy): Bacteria > Pseudomonadati > Pseudomonadota > Gammaproteobacteria > Enterobacterales > Enterobacteriaceae > Klebsiella > Klebsiella sp. RHBSTW-00484. The sequence goes on from NZ_CP055483.1 coordinate 108,730, forward strand.
CTTGATGCTACCGGGGCATACCACCGGGAGATAGCAAAGAAAATGGGAGATAAAGGCCATTTCTCTACGCCAATGATGCAGCTTCAGGATCCGGAAAGAACAAAAGTATTACTGGTCACTCTGCCGGAAACGACCCCCGTTCTTGAGGCTGCAAATTTACAAGCCGATCTTGAACGTGCCGGGATTCATCCATGGGGCTGGATTATCAATAACAGTCTTTCCATCGCTGAAACCCGTTCACCGCTGCTTCGTCAGCGCGCGCAGCAGGAACTGCCTCAAATCGAGGCTGTAAAGAACCAGCATGCTACCCGTGTTGCACTGGTTCCTGTTCTTGCGGCAGAGCCAACCGGTATAGACAAACTCAAACAGCTCGCAGGTTAATTTTTACTATATACAGGGCAGTCATGCTGCCCTGTCAGGAGGTTTTATGTTACTGGCAGGAGCAATTTTCATCCTGACCATCGTGTTGGTTATCTGGCAGCCGAAGGGGTTAGGGATTGGCTGGAGCGCCATATTTGGCGCAATACTGGCACTCATATCTGGGGTAGTACACATTACCGACATTCTGGTGGTATGGAATATCGTCTGGAACGCCACAGCAACCTTTATTGCCGTGATTATCATCAGTTTGCTGCTGGATGAGTCTGGCTTTTTTGAATGGGCAGCATTGCATGTTTCCCGCTGGGGAAATGGCCGGGGTCGCCTGCTGTTTACTTATATCGTTCTGCTCGGTGCTGCGGTAGCAGCGCTATTTGCCAATGATGGTGCAGCTCTCATCCTGACGCCGATCGTGATTGCCATGTTGCTGGCTCTGGGATTCAGTAAAAGCACCACGCTGGCATTTGTAATGGCTGCAGGGTTTATTGCCGATACCGCCAGCCTGCCGCTGATTGTGTCGAACCTGGTCAATATTGTTTCTGCTGACTTCTTCCATCTGGGCTTCACGGAATATGCTTCCGTGATGGTGCCTGTGGATATTGCCGCCATTATTGCCACGCTGGTGATGCTGCATCTGTTTTTCCGCAAAGATATCCCCCCGACCTATGATCTGAACCGACTGAAAGAACCTGCTCTTGCTATCAAAGATCCGGCGACGTTCAGAACGGGCTGGATTGTATTAATCCTTCTGCTGGCAGGTTTTTTTGTGCTTGAGCCGCTGGGTATTCCTGTCAGCGCTATTGCAGCTGTGGGTGCTGCTATCCTCTTTGTCGTGGCTAAAAGAGGTCATGCCATTAACACCGGTAAAGTCCTGCGTGGTGCACCGTGGCAGATTGTGATTTTCTCACTGGGAATGTATCTGGTTGTGTATGGGTTGCGTAATGCCGGGCTGACAGAATACCTCTCTGACGTGTTGAATTTACTTGCAGACAAAGGGCTTTTGGCGGCCACATTTGGCACGGGATTCCTGACAGCATTCCTGTCATCCATCATGAACAACATGCCTACTGTATTGATTGGCGCATTGTCGATCGATGGCAGCACCGCATCGGGTGTCATCAAAGAAGCAATGATTTATGCCAATGTCATCGGTTGCGATCTGGGACCTAAAATTACGCCTATTGGTAGCCTGGCAACGCTACTCTGGCTGCATGTACTTTCACAGAAGAAGATGACAATCACCTGGGGATACTATTTTCGCACCGGGATTATCATGACTCTGCCTGTGCTGTTTGTAACGCTGGCCGCGCTGGCGCTACGTCTCTCTTTCACTTTGTAATGAGATACTGATATGAGCAACATTACCATTTATCACAACCCAGCCTGCGGCACCTCTCGCAACACGCTTGAGATGATCCGCAACAGCGGTACAGAGCCGACCGTTATTCATTATCTTGAGACACCACCATCACGCGATGAACTGGTTAAACTTATTGCGGATATGGGGATCACAGTACGAGCGCTGCTGCGTAAGAATGTCGAGCCTTTTGAAGCATTAGGGCTGGCGGAAGACCGCTTTACTGACGAGCAGTTAATCGACTTTATGTTACAGCATCCTATTCTGATTAACCGCCCGATTGTGGTGACGCCACTGGGGACCCGGCTGTGTCGTCCTTCAGAAGTGGTGCTGGATATTCTTCCGGATGCACAAAAACACGCGTTCACCAAAGAAGATGGTGAAAAAGTCGTTGATGATGCAGGTAAACGACTGAAATGAATCCTAAGGGGCATTTGCCCCTTTATATTTTACTTTGCCAGCCACCCTTGATGATGCTTTCCATAGCGACATTATTCTGGGTAATGCTGCCAACTTACTGATTTAGTGTATGATGGTGATTTTAAGGTGCTTGCGTGGCTTCCATTTCCATCAGATGTCCTTCCTGCTCCGCTACTGAAGGCGTGGTGCGAACGGCAAAAGCACTGCCGAACATCAGCGCTATCTCTGCTCTCATTGCCGTAAAACATGGCAACTACAGTTCACTTACACCGCCTCTCAGCCCGGTACGCACCAGAAAATCATTGATATGGCCATGAATGGCGTCGGATGTCGCGCCAGTGCACGCATTATGGGCGTTGGCCTCAACACGGTTTTACGTCACTTAAAAAACTCAGGCCGCAGTCGGTAACCTCGCGCATACAACCGGGCAGTGATGTGATTGTCTGCGCTGAAATGGACGAACAGTGGGGCTACGTCGGTGCTAAATCACGTCAGCGCTGGCTGTTTTACGCGTATGACAGGATACGGAGGACGGTTGTGGCGCACGTCTTCGGTGAACGCACTCTGGCCACACTGGAGCGTCTTCTGAGCCTGCTGTCGGCCTTTGAGGTCGTGGTATGGATGACGGATGGCTGGCCGCTGTATGAATCCCGCCTGAAGGGAAAGCTGCACGTTATCAGCAAGCGTTACACTCAGCGCATTGAGCGACATAACCTGAATCTGAGACAACATCTGGCAAGGCTGGGACGGAAGTCACTGTCGTTCTCAAAATCGGTGGAGCTGCATGACAAGGTCATCGGGCATTATCTGAACATAAAACACTATCAGTAAGTTGGAGTCATTACCGAAAACCGCGCCTTATATCCCCGCCCTGAAGGTCGGGGTTTTACGGCGCACTGGATAACAGGGGCCTCCTTGCCGTCCCCCAAAAACAAACGGTATGTTTATGCGCTGTGATGATTCCCCCAGATTCTTTTCATGGTCCAGTGGTGTCTACAAAGTCAATTAATACGATAACGTGACGGACTTTCAATATGTTACCCACACGGTTATCCCCCGTTACTGTGGATAATCAATATATTGTGTCTCTGGCAGTTGCTTTTCCTACCATATGTTGTCCCTCCCCGTTCTATTTTGTGATCGGACAGTGTGAAAAACGACATCACAGTGGAGACGCTGCTGACGGGATGATGTTCATCCAGGGTCGTAAGATCGGCCGGTACTGGTTACCCGCCGGACGAAGGGCCGGCCAACGCGCAGCGTCGGTAGCTGGCTTTAAAAATGCCGGCGGAAATTTAAAGATTAAGCTGCATACTCTGCGAAATTTTGCAAATTTCACTCAACATGCTTCGTTCAGATCCCAATAGAGCTTTCACCATCGCCTGTAATAGCCGCCCTGCTGCGTGATTACTCCGCTCATCGGGTTGCTGGCGACAAGCCAATACCTGTTCGTGACAGGCATTGATTGAACCGTTATCCCTAACTAATAATGTGCCGACGATGCAGGTGGGACCGTGGTCCCAGGGAGATAACCTGACCGGCGATGCAGGTGGGACCGTGGTCCCAGGCAGATAAGCTGACAGATGACGCAGGTGGGACCGTGGTCCCAGGCAGATAAGCTGACCGACGACGCAGGTGGGACCATGGTCCCAGGCAGATAAGCTGACAGATGACGCAGGTGGGACCGTGGTCCCAGGGAGATAACCTGACCGGCGATACAGGTGGGACCGTGGTCCCAGGCAGATAAGCTGACCGACGATGCAGGTGGGACCGTGGTCCCAGAGAGAATATTCAGGCCAGTTATGTTTTCTGGCCTGTGAGAAAGGAAATGAAGTAAAGGGAGATCACCGTAGACTAATGCGTGTCCGCATCAGACTCCTGGTTTCTCAAGCTCCTTAAGAATGGCTTCTATTTTCTCTATACACTCCGCAGGAATGCGGGACTTATCCAGGTTAAGCACCATTTTATCGCCCTTATACAATGCTGTTGCCCCTGGAGCAAACTGATGACGTGAGCTCAGATTAACTCTTGATGCGGGAGATTGTTTCAGTACGGATGTTAAAAGACTAATGACCTCTTCAGCTTCAAAGATTAGTCCCGCTTTCTTCTGATCGTGGAGAGTCTCAGCCTGCTGCTTCAGTAATTCTTCTTTATCTGCAAAAGCCTTCTGAAGGGCTTCACCTGACCGGGCAGACAGTTCTCCAGGATGTGCAAACAGGGCAACAACGGATTTAGGCAGTTTGGCCGTATTAATACAGCGGGTAATGATCTTACGAGAAATGTTTTCCGCATCGGCAAGCGCAGAAATATTTCCTGCAAACTCATTCTGCAGCCGGCTAGTATAACGCAGGCCACGTTCATAAGCACTCGTCGGCCGATAATCGTTACCCAGTCGGGACAATGCAGCCATCTGCTCATCGTCCAGTTCACCAACCAGAACGCGATAATCACTTTCCGTCAGGATTGCGGCTTTACGGCGACGGCTGCCGTCTGCAATTTCTATGACATCAGAAACCCGGCGGCCGAAAGCTGGAGTCTGCTGACCGGTCAGTAAAAATGAAGGAATGAGATCATCCAGAGCATCTTCGGTAAGTAGTTCCTGATCGCGCTCATTGCCTGACCATACGCGTGAAGCGCTCTCAACAGAGTCTCCCCGGAGCACCTCAAGGGTAAATTTTACTTCCCGTCCACTTACCGGAAGAGAGATTGCATTACCGCGGGCCATAGCACCCACGCGCGCAATTAATGAATCCACCATCGGCGCGGCCGGCGCCGGTGATGAAGTATCTTCAGTCGATTGAGTATGTGTGGTATGTCTTGGAATGACAGGAGCACGCTTCATTATCTAATCTCCCAGCGTGGTTTAATCAGACGATCAAAAATCTCATTGCAAACAGGCTCCCAGATAGAGAGGGCATTACGCCAGGCACCGGTTGAAGAACGTTGATCAATAGCCTGTTCAAAAACGGTTCTCATACGGATCTGACCTTTGCCGACTTCATCCGTTTCGCGCACAACATTTTTAAGGACCATGCTTCCCCAGGCATCCCGAATTTGTTCTTCCATCCACGGGGACTGCGAGCCATTATTATTACTGTATTTGGTAAGCAGAATACGGACATCTGGCTCGAAGCCTTTAAGATCCACGTTCTTAAGCAGGTCACGAAGCATATCGAAAAACTGCAGTGCGGAGGTGTAGTCGAACAGCTCTGCCGGAGTAGGGACAATCAGAACATCAGCAGCGCATACAACATTTATCGTACCGATACCAAGGTTGGGTGCGCTGTCGATAACTATCACGTCATAATCATGAGCGACAGTTTCAATGGCCAGACGGAGCATCAGGTGCGGGTCAGCAGGTAATTTGCCTTCGTCAAATTTCCCCATCAGCTCGGTTTCAATGCGGTGCAGTGCCAGACAGGACGGGATGATATCAAGGCCAGGCCAGCAGGTGGGCTTTATAGCGTAGCTCGCGTCATCCTTTTCCCCAAGATAAAAGGGCAGGAGAGTGTCCTCAGCATGAATATGAAGATCGGGCACCCATCCGTGATACATAGAAGCAGTTCCCTGTGGGTCATTGCCTTCAACAAGCAGAACACGGAGTCCTTTCAGAGCAAGATCCTGAGCCAGGTGAACGGATACTGAGGTTTTGTAAACACCACCTTTGTGAGCTGCAACGCCAATCACCGGCGGAAACGCATCTTCAGCACGGCGCAGTCGTGTACCAAATACATCCCGCATGTGATTGATTTGTTCGATGGTATAACCAACGCGTTGCTCAACTCTCCCACGGGTTTCCATATCAGGGTGCGGCAGCCGGCCAGCTTTCTCGGCATCCCTGATAGCCTGAGATGACACGCCAACTAAATCTGCCGCTTCACCAATCCTCCAGCGCCGGGTTATTTTCCGGGCTTCCGGACTGTCATCATTAAACTGTGCAATGGCGATTGCTTTCGTCATTTCATGACCAGCACTTATGCACTGGTTGAGTGTATCCATGAGTCCCATACTGAACATCCTTTAATCATCACTTTGCATTATTTTATTAAATCTTGGAATTCATTGCAAAGCAACAATAAAATCGCAAAGTACACGAAAAAGTGCAAAGTGAACCACATTGGGTAATGAAAGAACGCAGGGGATTACAAAAGAGTACATACCGCAGTCAATATTAATCACTGCCGCTCGCCGCAGTAAGCGATCTCACACAGTGAGAAAGCGGCGAGGAAGCGGAAAATCACAGAATTCACAGATTGCACGTACGTCGGGTTGCTAAAGATGGCTCGGGATCAGCCAGTAATAATGAAATTGACTGCGGTATGTAATATATTGACTATGGTATGATGCTTACCGCATCTGTGTCGAGGAAGAGGAAAGACGACTCAGCATACCGCAGTCAATGTTTCATTGTTGTACCTGTAGATCTCAATCTTCCAGAGCGTATTCAGGAAAATAAGGCCAGGGTTCTGGATATCTGGTGTGGCGCTTCCGGGCTTGTATCTGGGTTATTCATGGTCTCGATCCAATAATTGATCCCAAGGAGATCATAATGAGATCCAAAAGAGATCCCCGGATCGCTCCAGCATGCGCTGTAACTGGCTTTAACGTCTGTCTGGATCGACTGTGGAATGTAAAATGTTGACTGTTATATGCATAATCTAATACTGTGATATGCAACGGTATTTACTGAGGTATGTATATCCGTTGACTGCGATACGTATTACTACATCCTTTTGTGGATAACCGTTGAGGATCAAG
>NZ_CP055484.1 GCF_013705725.1 Klebsiella sp. RHBSTW-00484
AAACGGCCCACCGGCCTGTTGAGGAACCTGTAAAACGGAAAGGCTCGCTGAAGCCGTATATTTTCTGGAGGTTCATCAGGCGCGGAACTCATCGAGGCGCGGGAATAAAATCCCATTCAGACGCCGGATAGATTCAAGCAAGCCAACTTATCGTCAAAATCGGTGTTGCAAAAACGGGAGTGACCATAGATTCCGTTTTCTGAGACGATCCCAAACAGGACGTTTCGGGTAAGGAGGCTGAAGAAATTGCTGCTGATGGAGCTGTGTCAGCTGAACATTTCAAATGGCATCCTGTAACGCGCGCTGTTGGTAATGTGAAGAATCAGGGACCAGAGCTCATCGAGCCTGTTGGCTGATGAGATGTCGGAGGCTGAGCCGTGTTTTAAAGCTAATGTACGCATACATTAGCTTTAAAATTAGCCGTGCATCATAACTAATTGCAATCATCAATATGGACAGCTATCACGACAGGTAGATTTTAAAAGCTTCAGACCTACGCATTAAAAGCGGTTCAAGTCTTATAAGTAGATAGTTATTATTTTAGCGGTGTATCAATACCCGCTTTATCATGGAGTTGATTTTATGGCCGATCCCCTGAACCTACAGACCGACGTCGTCCGGCAGCACACGGTGCCACGTTTTTTACTGAAGCACTTCAGTGCGCCGGGAAAAGGTGAGCGCCGGCGGTTGCACGCCTTTGACAAGGCCCGCGGAGGCAGTTACGCCACCACGCCCGACGACGCCACCGTGCGCAACACCTTTTACAATCTTGACGGTCACCCCGATCGCTTGAGTCTGGAGCCACTGCTGGGGATTTACGAACACCATGCCGCGCAGGTGATCGCCGCGCTGCTGCAGCACAGGGATATCCGCCGGCTGACCGAGGAGGAGCGGTACAAACTGGCCGTGTTTGTGGCCGTGCAGCGTGCGCGTACCTTTGGCGAGCAGCAGCGTTTAGCCGGAATGGTCTCTGTGCTTGCGGATAAATTGGCTGGCATCGGCGCGACAGCTGACCAGGTGACCGATGCCCTGGGTATATCGCCAGATCGCGATACCCGGCACGTTTTTCTGCGTTTACTGGCCGATCAGGCGCCCCATATTGACCATTACCTGAATAAAGACTGGTATCTCTTTGAGACCACGGCCGATCATCCGTTCTACGTGTCTGATAACCCTGTGGTCCTGCAGAACAATAATGACTTCGCGCCATACGGCAACCTCGGGCTGGCGGTTCGCGGTATAGAAATTTATCTGCCGCTGTCGTCCACGCTGATGCTCGCCCTGTACTGCCCTTCCATACGGGAAGAAATGCTTCAGCACCGGCAGAACATTGAATTTTTACTGGCACGCGCGCCGCATCGCATACCTGCACATATGCGCCCGTTTGAGATGCTTGAGCATATCCGGCGTTTTACGGACTATCTGTCTTTTCCGCTGAGCCAGGAGAATGTCACCCGTTACAATTCGCTGCAGGTTCAGTTTTCTGAGCAGTATGTTTTCTGTGAAAGGAATGACTTTACTCTGGTTGAGAAAATGCTGGCTCATGACGAGCGTTACCGGACCGGCCCACGTTTCACGGCTGGCTGAACCTGGGAATCGATGTATATAAGTTTGACCAGCTAAAGTTAAGATGAGCCACTTTTAGACACGCCGGATATCTTAACTTAGCTATAGGCAGATATTACAACTTTGCTGTTACAGTATTTGTCAAGGCTCAATTGAAATGTCCGTTATCCAGCTCAATTAAAATGACCACTTTGATCTCTCATTCTCTTTACTGATAGACTTTCCTCCGACTGAAACAACAGGATGATTGAGCCCATGCTTCGATACGAGTTAACGCCGAACAATGCAGGTTTTATACTGTGGGGAGATTCAGAAGCCCTGAATGAATTACATGAACTCATTCATTACATCGTGGATGAAAGCCCACTGATTAAAGTTAAAGACGGATTTATGTTATCCCTTGCCTATGATATTCGTAAAGCACGGGAAGGTAATCGTCGTGTTGAGCAACATCAGTATGATCAACATGATACATATAAGCTTTATGGTGTTGAGCTTTTATGGCCTCTGGTCCTGGTACAGTCCTCAATACTCAGAAACTCAATGGGTTATATTCAGACAGACAAAAACCAGCTGTCTGTCATGTATGCCTTTGAATACCTGATAGAATCAGCATTAACAGAGTCTGAGAGAACAACGTCGAATGATATTATGCTAACAGTAAAATATGCATCAGACTCTGATTTTAATTTCATTGAGGATAATATTGACAGCAGGTGCTGCTATTTTATCAGCCTATCTCCGGAGCAAAGAAAAAAGCAGTTAATCAGTATTGTTCGTTCTTTTCATTCATTATGGGGTAAGTATGCCCGTGAAAAGCAGGACATAAAGATGCTGAACGAAATGAATAATACATCATGGGTCTGGCCGGACAATATCAACTGGTGAGCAACCACTGTCCGGCCAGTGAGTACCATCAGCGGGCTCTTTTACCAAAAATGTCCTCTGAACGTGACTGAAGCTGTTTGAGTGCTTCGAGCATGTCATCATTATCCAGTGAGCGCTGGGATTTCTTCCCTTCCTGCTTTGGCCGTCGTCGGGAAGGGCCATCTCCAGCGGGAATTGACTGAGAGCGCGTGTTATCCCGCTTGCTCTGCACCAGACTGATAAACTCCAGGGTTCGGCCAAGACGCTTGTTATCGACAATCGCGCCCTGGTCGATTTCTGACAGTCGGTCGTAGGTAGAGTAGGGAAGTAGCGTACCGTTCAGGCGCAGCTCTTTTCTGCCATCAGGATAGTGATACACATCGATATATTTACCTATTGCACGGCGACTCAGTTCGCTGTCTTCAATCAGGTACAACATTTTATCATATTGTATCGTCAACGATTTTGAGACTTTACGTTTTTCACGAACAGTGAAAATAAGCCCCAGGTCCTCATCATGTTCTACAGCACGGTGTACGTCAAAATCATGTCGCGGTACTTTGCCAAAACGGCGGTTATAGTCAGCCATATAGGCCTCAGCGAAGTCATTTGCAGCCTCCATTGAACAAATGCCCTGTAACCGCAGCTCTTTGACCAGACGATCCTGTAAAGTGAGGTGAGCTCGTTCTACACGCCCTTTGGCGGGACTGGTTTCTGCACAGATAGTCTGGATGTTCAGTTCATGCATGGCTCGCCCAAACTGAGTATGCCCGTCTCCGCCTGTGGCGTGTTTATTGTTAACACGAAAAACACCGGCTTTATCGCTGTACAGTGCCAGCGGTTTACCATGCTTATCGATATAGCGCCGCGTGGCTTCGAAGTAAGAAAACGTGGACTCCGATTTAACAAACAACAGTTCCATCAGTTTGCTGGTTGCATCATCAACATAGACCAGCGCGGTGCAGGCCGGGCCACGGCCTTCAAACCAGTCGTGATCACAGCCATCTATTTGTATCAGCTCACCAGTACACGGACGCCGGTACCGTGGTTGAGGGATCCTTGCGGCACGTTGTTTACGGGGAACCCATAAGCCAGCCCGCACCATGATGCGCCGGACAGTTTCTTTGCCAAGAAACAGTCCGTGGAGTTCTTCGAGCTTTTCACGCGCCAGAGTCGGACCGAAATCAGCATAACGCGTCTTGATCAGTTCCAGAGCCTGATCTGCGAGCCCGGGTGGCAACTGGCGGTTACCACGCATGCCACATCGTCTGCTGGCCATACCAAGCGGTCCGCCTTCACGGTAACGGGCAAGAAGTCTGCGGCATTGCCTGTCGCTGATACCGAGGTGCTCGGCCGCACGGCGCGTTGTGATGCGACGTTCAATGACGTCCTGTATAATCTTGATCCGGTTGATCTCTTTCAAAGTAAACACTCCTGAGCTTTCTGCGCTCATGATATGCCTCCCGGTAGTTTAAACGGACCAGTGAAGCTTACCATAGCGCGGACATCTGAATTGAGCCACAGGCGGACATTACTATTGAGCCATTACAACTCAACTTCGCTTAATGCGTTTTATGTTAAATATCAGTCAATTACATTGAGATCGCAAAGCTTGCAGCGACATATCAGTGTCGCTGCAACAACCCGACCTTTGCGATGAAAAAACGGATTACGGATAGATCACAATAGGGCATTTCCTCAATAACCACCTCAAACTTCATTTCTATAGTCTGAAATCAAGAGCGGCATTTTTGACCCTCTGATATGTTTCGTTATCTGGTGCGGCGGGTATTTTCGCTCGTGTAATCGCTGAAATGGCTGCTTTACACAATTTTGCATCACCCTCTTTTGCTGTCGCACTGTTCACTGAACCATCAGGCTGAAGATAGATACGAATAGAGCAGGTTTTTCCTTTATACGCATCGGGTTCGTACATTTCGGCAACAATGGCATTCCGTATTTGTGCTGCATATACGACTATTTTTGAATGCTCCGGGGGAAATGTTGGAGACCCTAGGTTACCTAAAAGATCATCAACTTCCGCTGATTTATCGTTGCCGGGCATTACCCTGACGTTTGTTTTTTGAGTATGGTTTGAACAGGCTGTTATAAGTAGCACCAGGGTGAGTATGGGGGCTGAGAACGCTCTTAAATTCATGTGAAACTCCAGTTTTCATCTCCAGGTAACCATTCGCTTAGTCCTTTTACTGGAGTTCAGAGAGAATTTTATCTGGAGAAACACTACCCAGGAAAGTATGCACAGACGGCTCCAGCACTACCATAGCAGGAGTTACTGTAACGCCCAGTCTATCAGCAAGTTCAGATTGTTTAATCACCAGATTTTTACATTTTTCTGAGCTATCATTGTCTGGCAAAAAACCGGCCATCGCATTTTGAAAACTTTTCTGACGATCTGATGCACACCATACTCGTCCCATATCTTCAATGACTGAGTCTTTGATGGATGATGGAACCACCGTCAGAAATGACATAGTCAGCCCTGCATCAGTGTATTTCTTGATGTTTTTTACAACATAGCTGCAATAAACACATTGATTATCTACAAAAACTAATATTTTATATTTTTCCACTCCAGACTGAAACGTAATCGGCTGCAATTCAGTTAAGGAGCGAGAGATATCCTCATAGGCCATCTGTGGCGTTGTGTCTAAAACAGGAGCAGTTGTAGCCCCAACACTGAAGCTGGCTATCGTAAAAACACCTGCGGCTAATGATTTAAGAAAAAAACTCATAATCCCTGTTCCCTATTCAGTATTAATTTCAGGTTGTTGATGCCTGGTTCATGCCAGATTTGAATATTTTTATCATTTGTAAAAAACAATAGTTCCTGTTTATGCGACTCCATCATTGATCCGCGAGGGTGCTATAGTGTGTCCAGATACCATACGCGCTCTTTTTTCCACTGCCTATAGAGCGTAACGGTAATGAAGCGGAAAAATTTTCGGATGAATGCTGGGAGAAGGGTTTGCGGCTGGATAAAAGCCCGTCTGTGCACTATCAACTTCTGATGGAAACCATCCGCTGGACGCTTATCCCGCAGCAAAAGTAAAGTCCTCCGTCGCTCTCCCTTACGGTACTGATCTTTCCACTCATTTGGCATGTCCTGGAGAGCAGCTATCTTGCATGTCACACTATAAGGGGTTAGTTTGGATATCGAAAATTATTGTACGTCAAGGTCAATAATTGACCATCATTAACAATTTCCTTTGCGCTAATGGCAAGATTATGAAAAAGACTTTACTGATAGCCGCCATAGTGGCGGCAGGTATTACGTTCGCAATGGCCGACGATGGCCAGCCCGCTGGTCGACTGTACAAAATTGGCGAGCACACCGTAGAAATAGATGCGGATTGCATGATCCTCTCGGTTGACGGCTCCCCCGCTACGCTAAACGCGTCCGTATCCGGGCATATGGATTTTAATTTAGCCAACGGCGGCATTGCAGAATCGGAACCACGGCCAAACCGTCATACCTGCAAAGTGTATGCGGGGAGTGATGTGCGAACAATTCACATAAAAAAACAAACTCAATGAAAAAGATTTGCCTGATCGCAGCCGCTGGCAGCGGCAAATATTGCACCAACACACGCGATTAGCGAAAGCTATTGCAACGCTTGAGTGGGCAACTGAGTCGTGCAGCGTCATGAGATGGCGGTAGCCGCCGAACAGATGTCTCAGCAACAACAGCACGAAAAAGTGCTGGAGCTGGAGCGTTCTCAGCGGCAACGGGGTTATGACGGTCCGACCATAGGCTGATATCGTAAAACAGATTATTTAGGGAAGTTCCGCTTATTACCCTGTTGCTTATGGTTTAGGTGTTAGGTTTTTTGCTTCAGGTGCATTCGGCCCGGCACGTAGATCCCCTAATAGATCTACTGATTTTTCTGATGAGGCTGTTGGTTTACCCAACTCAGTTGATTTTGTTGTGGTACAGGCTACCAGAAGCAACGGTATTACAGATGATAAAAGGCGTGCTGAGCGCATCGTTGACGTTCTCTGGGAATATGACAGAAGCACATCATAATTGGAGCGTTAAGTGGAAGTAAACTACCTGAAATCATGCTTTTGCTGACTGTTTACCTTCAGATTCAGTGCCATTCATTTTCCTGCATAGCCATGCAACATAGTTAACATTTATCAGGGACGTTTCTGGCGGGTTTTCGGGTGGTTTGTTGCCTGTTTTTCCTGTTTCCTGCCAGAAACGCCCTGAGGTCGTTCTGGCGGTGCGAGTAATGGGTTTTCGCACAACATAAGTTAAATATCAATAAATTACATTGGTATCACTAGGCTTGCAGCGACATGCCAGTTTCGCCTCAACACCCTTTCTGAGTGCTGACAGTTGGTTAGCGCTCATTCACAAGCCATCCGTTACCGTTTTGTAGCGACAAGACAGTCCTTCTGATAAGGTCGAAGAGAAAGAGCACAATATCAAATGGACTTGCAACTATGAATAGCATCAAATTCAAGTGCCCCGAGTGCGGTCAGGCACTAACTTTCAACGACATACTACATGTTGAAACAATTGATGAAATTAAAAATACGCTTTGCCCTTACTGTAAAATGCTGATCAGCAAGGAAGAAATCACACGACAAATTCAGAGTAATGTTGCAAGGCGAATTGAGGCTATGCTCGGAGGACTAAAATAGCCCTTCGTGGTTCAGTCGAAGGAAAGGCTACGTAATAAACCAAGGATGAATATGAGCGCTGACAGCGATCTAAAGGCATGTGGTTCTAATAAACGCTCTCCTCAATGTCATTCAGGCGTTCAGGTCTGACCTGTTCTGTTTCAGATAATCACTGATACTGAGGCCGGACAAACGAATTTTATCCGAAACCTCCCTGAACTGCTCTTTCCAGCCATTTGTCAGATGTCTTTGCGACGCGATTTTACAGGCGACGCTGAACGGCGTTCTCCCCAGTTTCTCGGAAAGCCAGAAAAGATGCTTACCAATATCATCATTCGGGACGCCATCGAGCGCATCCAGTAATAAAGTTTCCTCTTCAGCCACCCAGGCCTGGCGGGCATTCGGAAAGCGTGGGTCAGGTATAGGTGCCTGTTTCTCTTCCTTCGGTTTCGATGCTGCCGGTACCGTAGGCTTTTTCATGCTGACGCGTGCTTTCATGGCGCCGATGGCCGCCACGGCCCGCACCAGGGTTTCACGCTCCTGGCGGGTGAGCAGATCATCTTCACAAATCAGGGTGTTCAGATTATCGATCAGGGTGTCCAGTCGGGTTTCAGTGACTTTCATGGTTCAGCTCTTGTTCCTTGTGGTGGTTGGGTACAGTCCCGGTTCTCATGCTCCGGGCCGGAGATCGTCAGTCAGTTTTTGCAGCGCGTGCCGCTCACGCCAGGATGAACGTGGCTTGCTGAAGACAATGGGCTCAGGGCCTCTCTCCTGTTCCGGCGTCGTTCCACACCATCACCGTGGCCAGATGCTCCGTCACCTCCCGCCCCGTGTAACCGGCCAGGATTGCCAGCGCCCTGGCGCCCGCTTCACGGGACAGCGGACTGCGGAACCCGAATCCATCCGTCATCAGGAGCCACTGCAGACGTTCCGTCCAGCGCTCGCCGGGTTTGCGTACCGGCGAAAACACAATCTCCGTCAGTTGTTCGCGGTTGCAGTACAGCTGTTGTCGTTCCAGGTCGTTCAGCAGGGTGTTCAGCTCGCGGCGGTCAGCTTCTTCCTGACTCATCAGCGGCCAGCGGATGCGGTGCCACTGCAGCTCATGCACCTGGTCGCCGGCGAAACCCGCGCGGGCCAGCAGGTCAGCCAGTGCGGCCTCCGTATCTTCCTCATAGCCGGCCGCCGTGAGCGGGAACGCCTCCGCACTGTCGCGCAGAACCTGCAGCAGGCGCGCCGGCGCCGGCAGGTCGCGGAGCCCCTCACCAGGCGTGATAACGGCCTGCCTGATCTCCTCATTCAGGCCGCTGATCCCCTCCGCCTGCAGCGCGACGTCCAGCTGGCGGTACCAGGTGTCGGTCCGGTCCGCCGGCGCGGTGACGTTCAGAGCGCCCTCCTCCGGCGTGGCGCTCTCATTGATCTGCACCCGGACCGCAATCCCCGCATCGTGACAGGCCTGCAGCCAGGTGGCGATCTGCAGGGGATCGCCTTCCAGGCGTGTCAACTGCCCGGCCGCATTCCACAGCTGCAGGCAGGTGGTGCCGTCGAGAAGGATAACGTAGTCTCCCCGGACCGCCAGATGCCAGCGATCGTCCAGCGCCACCGGCCGCTCGTCACCGAACGAGTCAGACTCATAGACCGCCTTCATCCTGACCAGGGGCAGAACCCGGACCGCCGCCGCTCGCTGCTCCGCCAGGACGCGCGCCTGTTCGTCAGCGAGAAGCGGGGCGGCCAGCGCACGGCCAGCGTCCGTCAGCTCAACGGCCAGCTGCAGGTTCGGGGCTCGCAGGGTGCGCAGCCAGCCCGCGGCTTCCATGCGCCGGCAGGAGGCGCGCAGGTTCGGCCCGTACACCGGGGCGTCCCCGCCCTGCTCCAGCACCCGCTCAATATCCCGCGTCGCCACCGGCCCCGGACGTTTTGCACCGAGGGCGGCCAGCACAATCAGTACCCGTCGCTGCAGCGGCGACGGCCTGCGGGAGGTTGTTACTGCTGCCATGAACGTTGTTCTGCTGTGGGAGCGCGCAGGAGCATTCCGGTGAGGCGCAGATGGTCCCTGTCGGCGACGTCTTCCGGGGCACGGCCCGCCATCGCCAGGTGGTACCAGAGTTCGATCGCGCTGCGTGCCCAGGCAATCTCCGCATCGGGGTCATTGCAGTCTGCGCGGCCGGCTCGTTCGAGACACCCGTTAATGAAGTCTTCCGTGTCGGCGGTCATCGTTTCATAGCTGAGGCGAAAGTATACTTTTTCATCCATCCTGCACGCTCCGTCTGATAATGTCTGGTTAAGTGTAAAGTCATATCATGTATAGTTTATTGCTAATCAATTAAACATCATATCAGATATGATTTTATTATTAATGATAAATATCATTCTTAGTATGATTTTATGCATGTTCATTAATTAT
This sequence comes from Klebsiella sp. RHBSTW-00484, assembly GCF_013705725.1. Taxonomy (NCBI): domain Bacteria; kingdom Pseudomonadati; phylum Pseudomonadota; class Gammaproteobacteria; order Enterobacterales; family Enterobacteriaceae; genus Klebsiella; species Klebsiella sp. RHBSTW-00484. Next base: position 9,482 of record NZ_CP055484.1, read on the forward strand.
CATATCTATTGCGGATTTTCCGCCTCGCAGATCCGGTTTCTGGCTGTTCCGGATCTTCGCGAAATGCACCGGCACGCAGCGGCCCCCTGACACAAGATGTAGGGGGTTAATCAGCTGCAAATGGCGCTATATGTTGTGTCCCTCCCCTTCCCCGTGACCGCCCGCCCGACACCGGAAATGAGCGCTTTGCTTATTCTCTGACCGTGGTACACTTCCGGAAACTGCGAAATAAATGAAAAATCGGATCACCGCGAAACCGCCATCCGGTAATTTAACGGCGTGGTTATATGGCTGATTATTATCTCTCAGGTGATGATTTTGGCAGGTAAAGTAATCAACAGTGACTTTAAGGTGTGTCATCTGGTGATGACATATGATTTCAGTGCGGGACTATTGAACCGGATACTATTTTTGAGGCGAGGTATGGGTAAACCAACATTTAGATCATTTTACGATGTGGTCCGGGAGCTTGAGGATGTATATGGCCATAAAGAGCTATGGCTGTATTCAGGAGCGGCATACGCAACGCCAACAGAAATGATTAACGCCAGACATAACTGGAAATCGCCAAAAATCCTGAAACGTAACGGAAGAATGGTTGCAGAACGAATGGATAACTCGGACTCATGGCAACTGGTTGGTGACTACAAAAAACCGCTGTTCCAACATTGTGCTCCGCCCTGGCAATCCTGTCAGATAGATGACTATTTTAAAGGCTATTACATTATCGCCCCCTGAAGGTCAGAGGAGTAATGGATGGCGGGATTACATCATTGATGGCGAGGTTTAAATGGGAAGTATGAAAGAACTGCTGTTTGAAATGCAGGAGGAACGGCGTGACGAATGGATTGCGGAAAATTATCCGGATGCTGAGGAAGGAACTCCTGAATGGGATGCGGCAGCGCAGGAATACAGCTGGTTTCAGGACTGGATGGAAGAGGCGGCTGAGCAGCAATATTTTGAGGCTTCGCTTGCCAGTATTCCTGACCGCCTGCAGGATGCAAAGGCTGAACTGGATGAGTTAGAGAGCCTGATGCAGTTCAACCAACCCAGGATCGTAGAGCGGATGGCTTATGTTCATTGCGTGAGTGTACTGGACAGCTTTCTGATGTACAGCGCCAGAGCACTTCTTAGTCATCCCCCGCATTTACAGAAGTTCCTGCACGAGGCTGATTCGTTGGTTCCTAATAAGGAAGACAGAAGAAAATTACTTGCTTCCAAATGGGTCGAGCAGGAGCCGGATAAAGACACTCCTGAGAAGGTTTATACCTGGCGAGCTCAGTCTCTTGTAGCGAAGAAGACATTTCAGAGCCACAAAGTGATAGGTCGGTATTTTTCAAGGATGCTGACAACGCCACATGAGTGGCCATTGGAGGAGATTAAGGGGGTAATCAAGACCCGAAACGCACTGGTACACCGTAATGGAGTTACCGAATCTCTTGAACCCGTGTATATCAGTTCGGGGAGTGTGCAGAATGCTATCTGCACGGTACGAGCATTTATTACCGTGGCGGCTGAAACCCTTCTGCAGGAAGATGCACTATACAGGACGGATGATGGCATATTCTGAAATTACCGCAGCGACACCATCCATAAGCGTCTTCACTGAGGGATATGTCGATGACTTCGCTTCCCGCTAACTATATACCAGTAAGCAACACATCATTACCTGTCGCCATAGACTACCCAGCAGCGCTGGCACTTCGCCAGATGGCTCTCGTTCAGGACGAACTCCCGAAATACCTGCTGGCGCCGGAAGTCAGCGCGCTGCTCCACTACGTGCCGGATCTTCACCGCAAGATGCTGCTGGCGACGCTCTGGAACACGGGCGCGCGAATTAACGAAGCGCTGGCGCTGACAAGGGGGGATTTTTCGCTGTCGCCACCGTATCCGTTCGTGCAGCTGGCCACGCTCAAACAACGAGCGGAGAAATCGGCCAGAACAGCAGGCCGTGCCCCAGCTGGCAGTCAGGCCCACCGTCTGGTGCCCCTCTCCGATCACCAGTACGTCAGCCAGCTGCAGATGATGGTGGCCACCCTGAAAATTCCGCTCGAGCGACGTAATAAGCGTACCGGCAGAACCGAAAAGGCGCGTATCTGGGAGGTCACTGACCGGACGGTACGGACCTGGCTGAATGAAGCAGTGGAGAATGCGGCCGCTGACGGGGTGTCATTCTCTGTGCCGGTCACACCGCACACGTTCCGGCACAGTTATGCGATGCACATGCTGTATGCCGGCATTCCGCTGAAGGTCCTGCAGAGCCTGATGGGCCACAAGTCAGTGAGCTCAACGGAGGTCTACACGAAGGTGTTTGCGCTCGATGTGGCGGCACGTCACCGGGTTCAGTTCCAGATGCCGGGGACCGAGGCGGTGGCGATGCTGAAAGAACGAATTTAACGGCTACAGGCTGACGCGCAGCAGGCTTGTCCAACCCCTTGTCTGTCCAGAAGCGAGTTCTGAACAGACAAGGGGTTCAGAATGAAATGCCGGGTAGGTACTTTGCCTCATCCGGGCAGTAAATGCGTTATCAGGAGGGATGAATCAGTGGCGGATCTGCGCCAGGTCGTCTTCAGTCAGACCGGTCATTTTCATCACGGTACTGCGGTCAATGCCGCTCCTGAGCATGGTGCGGGCAACTTCCAGCTTGCCTTCCAGTTTGCCTTCATTACGGCCTTTTTCAATACCACGTTGTTCACCCAGCTGGATGCCCTGCTCGATCCCCTGCTGGATACCCTTCTCAATACCTTTCTGCTCAAGCTGCTGTGCGATGGTCATAAGTGCGTCCCCGTGTTGCGGCACACGCAGTGCCAGTTCGCGTACAAAGGCTTCGGCGTCGGCTGTTTCGCCTGCCTGGACTATATAGTGTACCAGTGATATGACCTGGGATGAAGACAGGTATCCGGCCAGCAAAATGGGCGCCAGACGGTCAACCAGTTCAGCGAGGTCGCGCTGATGAATATGTTTCTGCAGTAAAGTCAGGGCGGCCATACTGCGGTGGCCGGCGATGTCATCATCCGGAATAACGGTCACATCAACCAGCGGGAAAGCGTTGCTGTAGAGGTTGCCTGCCAGCACGGGGTCGTCAAACTCATCCAGCCAGCGGGTGGAGTACGGATAGGGGCTGCGTTTACCTGTATAGAAAAGGACCGGTATCACCAGGGGCAACTTCTTATGGCCCGCTTCCAGATGGCGCTGCATGGCGGCTACCGCGTAACGTATCAGGCGAAACGCCATGTGCCTGTCCGGCGACGACTGGTGCTCAATAAGCACGTGAACGTAGCCGTCGCCGCCGGTGGTTTTCAGGCTATAGAGAACGTCGCTGAAATACTGACGGAGGTCATCCTCAACAAACGAGCCGGATTCCAGTTTAAGTGTGCTGAGGTCGCAGATGGCCTGCAACTCTGCCGGGAGATGCAGCTCCATGAAATCCCGGGCAATATCCGGTTGCGTCAGGAACTGCCGGAATGTCGCATCGTGGGGTGTGGGCGTGGTGGTTTTCTTTTTCATTGGTCCATGCTCTGAAAATAACTCTGTCATAATATCACAGGCAAAAAATGCTAACATTCGCGTGGAAGGGACTTGATGTTTCTTCCGGGGGGCAGTGCCGGGGTGGTTCTGTCCCCCTCTCCTCTTCCCTGGCATACCATTCACTCTACAGTTACAGACGTCTTTGAAGACATTTAAGTGGTCTTGCCGTTTATGGCCTCACATATCTGGTCACATCAGTCTGTAGGCGGAGGAGGCTGCCGGTATCTTTGACATATACCCTAATGTGACATGCTGGCGAGCGCTCTAGGATTGGTTAATAAAAAAGCCAGGGAATCCTGGCTCTTGGGTGAGCTGGTTGTTAGAAGAACCAGCGAATTAACTCTAAAAGCACAATGAGCGCTTTCAGAGCCTGGATGACTTTTGTAAGAGTCTCCATTTTCTCTCCTTTTCTGGAGAGTAGAACACCGAATGAACCCTTCCACTCTGTCACTCAGTTTTTAGTCTTTAATGTCAGTTAAAGATAGTTCCACTCAGGTAATGGTACTGACTCAGCACCACCTGTTAGTCAGTCAGAGTCTAATCAATGTGTTAGCTGGCTCTTGTAAATCAGATTGATCAGAGTAAAGAGTGGGGGGTATCATTCAACCGTCAGTTAAAGATAGTTCCATTCCAAATCTGAGTACCAGCTTAGTTTTGGATGTAAAAAAGCCCGATTACCAGTCGGGCTTTTTTACATCCAAACCCGCCTGAAGCCTTATCATCCGCTTCCTTCCCCCAATTATGGGTTAATTTATTACTGTAAAGCATTCCTAATAATCGCGATCTCATTGATCCAGAGCAAAGTAAAAATGCCAGAGTGCAAGTGAAGGGAGCTTGCGCTTAATGTAAATTTTTCCGATTAGAAAAACATCATTGTTTAAAGGACATAGTGTTCTGTCACGACGCTAGCCAGCGGTAACGGAAACGATTCGAATATGCCTTCAGGTACGATAGAAATCTTCGTGGGGGTTGTCATGCTGAAGTGGGTACTGGATAGCGAAACGGGGACGGGTTATGTCAGCCATGGACAGAATCACCTGAATATCCAATGCAGTTCGGGGATTATGTAACTGAGGGATTTACCAGCAGCTCTATGATCTCACTGGCGCATATGCCAGCGATATTGCCATAAAGTTCTGTAGTTGTTAGGAAGGTGGCTAATCAAGAGGTAACAGAAATGCAAAAGCCCAGCTTTTCAACTGGGCTTCGCGGTCCCTCAAGGGGAGAAAATCTGAATGGCCTCTATGGGCTACATGGCTAGTCTAGCAAATCAGTAGTTCGTGTCAATAGTGAACTATTGTTCGGATTCCTGCTGTGCTGGAACAAGCGCAGTTGCATTGATAGCTTTGATTACAGCTTTTTGTAGGTTTGTCACAATTTCACGTGAAAGCATCTGCGTTATCCATCCCCTGCCTACTTCCATAGGCCTGCTAAGTCGCTGATTACTTACGGTTTGTACCATGTCGCATTTAACCCAACTAGTTGTTTGAGGAAAATATTTTGCTGCTTTAATTATCCCCTCAGGTAACTCAACGTGAAGGCCATTATTAAGTTTAGCAGTATCTTTTGTGGTCGAAATTGGAACCACAATACACGCATTGCCATTCAGACGCCCATTCAATACAACGACGAGTCTACATTTAATCATTTCCGGGGGGATATGAGCATCGACAGCAGTCGAAACTACATCCCCTTTCTCATCTTTCAAGTAGTTTCCGTAATTGCACGTGAGAATTTGCCCCACTTTAGGGGAGAAATTTATCGGCATATTAAGGCCTTCAGGTAGTCGAAAAATATAACATACATTACTACACAGGAAAGGCTAGGTTCTACATGGCGATGATCATGAGGGACTCCGCTCCCCACCTGGACAGAATAACTGTTATGTCCAGGTGGCGGGGGAATTAAACGAGTGATGTAAAAAAGACCATTGATGAGGCCATTTTAGTTGATTGCAAATTAAGATAACAAGATAACAAGATAACAAGATAACAAGATAACAAGATAACAAGATAACAAGATAACAAGATAACAAGATAACAAGATGGCAAGTTGTTATCTTTGTTTCGCTTCTGCGATTAACCTTGATACCTCTGTTTTTGAAAGGCTTTTTAGTGCTTCTACCGCAGCTCTGACGACATCAGAACGATTAACTCTGCCTTTACCTGAAACCATCTCTGCAGTTATAAGGTCATCAATGTCTTTTAAATTTTCTTCAAAAAAGGAAATGCTCACGGGTTTTGCTTTACTTACAACCAATGATTTCTCAGCGGTCCCTTTGGCACTGTCAATACCAGCTGTACCGCCGTTAATAAATGCTGCCTCATCACGAGGCGGGGTATTTGCTCTATTTCTCACAGAATAACCTCTTTAACTAACGCTTCGATTTCTTGTTGTGCTTTATCATTTTGCGTTTCAAAAATTGTCATTGATTCTGCCCAGGCATCTCGATGTGCTTTCCGATCACATACCCGGGAGTTCGCCAGGCGCATTTCAGGATAATCCTTGAGTACTTCAGCTGCCTGATTAGCTTCATTAACAAACATGTTAGTGGGAGTCATGTTTAATACGAGATACCCCCGAATATTCTCATTAAAATCTTTTGCTGCCGTAAAAACGGAGCATGTATGAGGTACTACATCCAGGTCCATCTGAGAAGGCCGCAACGGAGAAATGAATACGTCTGCGGCCATCAATCCACTACGCATTTCTGCACTGTCGCGTCCAGCACAGTCTGCGATGACATAGTCATATGATTTTTCGTGTTCCTTTAGCATGGCTTTGATGTTGCCTGTGGCGCCTGTAACTGGAATATGGGGAAGATCTTCAGGACGGTTGTTATACCAAGTTAATACTGATTTCTGGTCATCTGCGTCGACAATAATCACTCGATTGCCCAGTGACATCAGATACGCAGCTATAGATACCGCCAGTGTACTTTTACCAACCCCACCCTTTTGACTACCTAGTACTATTATCATTATAGCCTCATATTAAGTTGTTAAGTTAACAACTTAATATTGCCAAGCAGGCGACACCTTTGCAATAACTTATTAAGATAATATCTTGTTAAGTTATTAACTTGATGATTTGTAATGAAATTAAGATAACAAGATAACAAGATAACAAGATAACAAGACAGCAAGATAACAAGATAGAAAAATGAAAAAGTGGCAGGTGTTGGGCTTTAGAGAGTCATAACCGTGCTACGGGCAAATCTGTCCACCTGGTTGTATAAGCCGGTGAAAGCATTTCACGTTTCATTTGCCATTCAGGGGCAACCCCCTGTCCTGCAAACCATACTTTCCCCAGGCCGGAATGGTTGATGCCATCGAGAACCTTCATCAGCTCATCACTGTGTGCTCTGGGCTGTACGTCATCAAACAGATTCAGCTGAGAGACGCCGGTCGGGGAGAAATCGTTCAGCATGATGCCGGCTTTGGCATAGCGATGGCCGGAGACCCAGATCCTGTCCAGCGCTCTGACTGCTGCAGTAATAATGTCCCGGGTATCCCGCGTGGGTGTCGTCAGCTTCTCTGTGGCCAGATTGCCATAGTAGGGCTCGTTGATGGCGAACGGCGAAGTTTTGATGAAAGCCGAGATATGCCGGCAGTACTGGTGCTCTCCGCGCAGCTTCTCCGCAGCGCGTTCTGCATGCTGGCAGACGGCCTGACGCATCGCCTCGTAAGTCGTGACGCGTTCTCCGAAAGAACGGCTGCAGACAATCTGCTGTTTGGGCGGGGGGGCTTCTTCCAGCGAGATGCACGGCTCCCCCCGCAGGTCAGGGCGAAACACCTTCTCGCAGCTGGCATAGAATGAGTTGACGTCGGCCAGGGCAAACATCAGTCCGCTCCGCGCGTCTTATGGATAAACGCGGTCACCACACCAAAAATCTGCAGCGTCTCCGGGTCAGGGTGAAGGGCAGGGTAGGCCGGGTTCATGGGCTGCAGTACCGGACGGGGCGTCAACAGAAGCCGTTTGACGGTAAATTCCCCCTCCATTTCGGCGATGACAATATCCCCGTGCACCGGCTTCTCTGCCTTGTCGACGACCATCAGGTCGCCTGAATTCAGGCCAATATCGGTCATCGAGTTGCCGATAGCCCGGACAAAATAGGTGGAGGCCCTGTGCCGGATGCAGTACTCGTTCAGGTCCAGCTCCGCTTCCGTGTAATCTGCCGCCGGTGAAGGAAAACCGGCGGCGCAACGCTCGGTAAAAAGGGGGAGGGTCATGACCCCGGGTTCCAGGGAGGCAGCAATAAACTTCATCTTTAGCGTCTCATTAACTGTATTTATATACAGTAATTATTTTGCCGCCTTTGTTTTTTTGCAAGCCTCTTTACGCAGCGCCGGGCTAAGCCGCTGCTGTGGTTGCGAAAAAAAATGACTGACTGTAAAAACGTGTGTCAGGATACCTGCGGTGACGGTATCCTGTAATATACAGAAAACAAATGAGTTTTTACCCGAGGAGGTGTTTATGTCGCCTGGATTCAGAAACGTTCTTCGCTTTGCCGGCGTCCCCGTCGACAGCAGCGAGCCGGTACGCAGGCAGTACGGCAGTCGCATGATTGGCATTGTGACGGTATGCCTGCTTCCGCTCCTGGTGTTCGACGTCCCGCTGTGGGTTTTCGTGCTCTCCCAGGTCATCTGGGGCACGGGCGTGTATATTGGCCTCTCCGTGGCCGGAGATAAGTCCCGGAACCGCTGATGCTTTGCCGCTGATTGTACGAAAAAAGAACAGGCGTGATGACGCCTGTCCTCCCGCGCTTCTCCGCTGTCTGCCTTCAGGTTATCCACAATCTTAAACCCCGCGTTTGTGGACAGGTATGCCGATACTCCTCCTTCCCCTGTTGTCGCTGAAAGCCTGCCACCCGCTGCCAGTGTCTCGCGTCCGGCCTGTTACGGGACGGGCGGTTTTTCCGCTCAGGCCCGGCGTCGTTGAGAGTGTACGCCAGTCCCTCGCCCTTTTAAGGAACGCCCTTCAAGCCGCTTTCGCGGCATATTCTCGCCGCCATAAAACACTGGCGGCTGCGATATTCCACGGTCGGCCTGACCCGTGACCGGACGCGATGAACAGGCAGCGTGCGGCAGGGAACGGTATCGCGGTGATACCTCCTGTCCCCTCTGACTACAGGAGTGCTGCCATGTCCAGATTCATTCTCGGGAACTGTATTGATGTGATGCGCGGATTCCCCGACCGTGCCGTGGACCTTATCGTGACCGACCCGCCCTATTTAGTGGGCTTTAAGGACCGTCAGGGCAGACAGATTGCCGGGGATGTGACGGACGAATGGCTGCAACCGGCTACGCAGGAGATGTACCGCGTCCTCAAAAAAGACGCTCTGATGGTCAGCTTCTACGGCTGGAACCGGGTGGACCGCTTTATGGCTGCGTGGAAGGCGGCGGGCTTCTACGCCGTGGGCCAGATTGTGTTCACCAAAGACTACAGCTCGAACCGCCGCAGCGCGAACGGACGTCGCGGATTCGTGAACTACTGCCATGAAGGGGCGTATGTGCTCGCCAAAGGCCGCCCGGTGCCGCCCCTCAAACCGCTGCCGGACGTGATGCCTTTCCCCTATACCGGCAATCCGTTACACCCGACGCAAAAGCCAGTCGAAGCACTACAGCCGCTGATTGAGTCATTCAGCGCCCCGGGCGCGATTGTCCTCGATCCGTTCGCCGGGAGTGCCTCGACCTGCGTCGCCGCATACCGCGCCGGACGCCGCTATATCGGCATTGAAATGCTGGCGCAGTACCACCGGGCCGGCACCGAACGACTGGCTGCCATGCGCCGGGCCGTCAACACTCCTGCGGCGAATGATGAATGGCTTCCGGAGGTGGCGTAATGAACTACAACGGACACGAAGCCCTGCGCCGCGATATGGCCGGGCTGGCGAACAACATCTGCGACCTGAAAACCACCCTGAAAGTGCTGGAAGACAAATACCACTACCAGCACGACGGACTGCCGGAACGGCTGGCTGGCGTGAGCCTGCGACGCCTCAACGTCCTGATGGACGAGGCATTCAATATCGCCCTGTTACTCGATGAATCTTTCAGAGACTGAATCCCGGGCGGCGAGGCCGCCCCACTGAATCACGGAGACAACACCATGCTGTATGGCACCCGTAAAGAACTGAACAAAAAACTTAAACGCATGTTTGGGAACGAAGAACGCTACGCCCTGCTGGTCTGGACGAAAGAAGACGTGATGGCCCTGGCCGGGAACATGACGGAGGCCGAGGCTCACACCCTGCTTGAGCTTATCGGCCGCACGGGAACGGGGGAGCACACCGAAGAAGGCGTGTCATTCCGCACCGTGCAGGCGCTGTACGCCGGGATTCGCCCGGGCATTCCCCGCGTGAGCGTCCCCGTAGATACGCTGTATCGCATCACGGATATTGCCGCACAGGCGATTAACGGAGAAGACGAGCATTCGCCGTCGCTGACGGTAGATCACTATCCGAGTGTCGCTGACGCTCAGGCAGAAATCGCCTGGCTGAAACGTGAACTGGCCGCCTGACCCGTCCGCCCCGCTGAACGGCGGGGCATTCACCGAAGGAAATAACATGAGAAACGACACACTCAACGCGCTGATACTCCGCCACGGCGACCGGATGCTAAAGGATACGGGCTGGCCGCCTTGCGTGGATATGATGCAAATCGCGCCTGAAACCATGCCCGGCTGGTCAGTCGCCACCGGCTCGCTCGATGCCGCGCAAATTCTGGCGCTGGTCACGCACCTTTGCCAGCCGCTGACATATGGCCGGGCCGGGTTGCTGACAGCCAGCGCCCGACGGCTGGCGGGAACCCCGGCGCGGCTGTATCTGTACCCGGCAAAGGGCTTTATGCCCCCGGAAAAACTGGCGGACGTCCAGACACTTCATCTGCCTTATGCACAGGAATGGCTGACGGCGGCAGAATGTGACGATCTGCTGGCTTTCCTGAAAGCCTCCCTCACGCAGATAGCGGAAATCGTCAGGCCGGATGCGCACCGCCTTGCCGCTGCGCTGAAACCGTCCGTCACGCCGCGACTGATGGACCGGCGGTTTGGTGACTGGCGCGTACTGGCTGACGAGTACGAGCATGAAAACTGGCTCGATGAAAACGACACTGACGTACTGGATGCCGTCCTTGACGCTGTTCTGGTGCGCGGGGCGTCGTTCTGCCCCATCCTGTTGACCGTGGTTAATGAACGACGGGAGGAAATCGAAGCCGCAGGCGTTATCACCGATATGCTGCGTTTCCCCGGCGACCCGGCCCGCCGCTGGCTTGATCGCCGTGTACTGCGCGAGGTGGTGAGTGAAGCCCGGGCGACGCCCGCACAAACTGAATGATGATGGAGGGGGAAGAAAAATCACTTCCCCCCACTGACCGGCGCGGGATGTCCGTATGCGATAAGGATGTCACCGTGCCGGCTCCGCATTCACCCGGCCCGGGTTCCGGGCCTTTTGGGTGAAAACCCGCCTCTGTTATCGCCGTGTCGTGTGCGGGCTGTGCCGTGCCTTCACTTTAGCCCGGCCGCTGCAGATGCAAGGGTGCGCTGACGCCGCCATCCTCGCCCGGTCGCAGTGTTTTTAATGAGTCTCGCCGTTCTTCCCGTCGTTTTCTCGCTCAAATTTCGCTCCAAAACCGTCCAGACCGGCTTCGCGCTTTATCTGCGCTGCGGCCTCCGGTGTCGCCCCTGCATCTTCCGCTTTTCGCCGGGCTGTCGTGTCGGCACGGCACCGCCCGGTGTCGCAGTCCATGTGATTACGGAGGTTTTACCATGCAGTATGTGACAACACGCCCCGTCCTGAATGTTGAAGAGTGTGACCGCCTGTCTTTTATGCCCTACATGTTCGGCGCTGATTTTATGCTCGCAGAATCGCAGGTGTATGCGCTGGCGAAACAATGGATGCCTGAATACAGCAGTGAGTTCTGGCACTTTATCCGGCTGCCAGAGGGCGGCGGTTACATGATGCCGGATTGTGGCCGGGTTCATCTGGTCAACAGTGAAAACTGGTTTGATCGCATTGTGAGCGCCGACGCAGCGGGCATTATTCTGACATCGCTGGCCGTTAACCGTCGTCTGGCGGCAAATCATGACAGCGGCAACCCGGCCCTGACTCACCTTTACATGCTGCGTGATGCCCAGCTCTGGAATCACATCACCCTTCACCCGGAATGCAACGCCATTTACGCCGCGCTGGACTGATTAACGACCGGGGCGGCTATGCCGCCCCGAAGGGAGACGAAAAAATGAATTCATCCATCACCACTCCGGCCGTCTACGTGGGCACGTATCACCAGTACAACTGCGGCAGTATTTTTGGCAAATGGTTTGATTTAACCGATTTTGACGACGAAGACGCGTTTTATGACGCCTGCCGGACGCTGCACGCTGGCGAGGAAGACCCCGAGCTGATGTTTCAGGACATCGAGGGCATCCCGTCACAGTTTGCCTCTGAATCCTCTGTTAAGTGGGCGTTTATTGAGGCTTTCCGGCAGGCACAGAATGACGGGCGCGCCGCCGCCTTTGTGGCCTGGGCGGAATATACCGGCGAGTGCGACTATGACGCCTTTGATGACGCATATTACGGCGAAGCGGAAAGCGAGGAAGATTTTGCTTATGGCTTTGTTGAGGACAACGACCTGTTAAACGAGGTGCCTGAATCCCTGCGCGTGTATTTCGATTATGAGGCATACGCGCGGGATTTATTCAGCAGCGGGTATGTGTTTCATGACGGTTATGTCTTCAGAAACTGAATAATGTCCGGCGGGGAAGCCCGCCGGTTAAGGAGAAAAAAATGAAACTTGCACCACAAAGCCGCGAGATCCTGCGCCAGTACAAAGCCCTGATTAATGCCCGCCGCCGTGATTCCGGTCAGCGGGAACTGACCACCGCCCAGGTGATGGATGAAATCTGCTATTACATGACCTGTCAGTGTGCCGTCTACATCGGCGGACACTTCATTTTACAGGGCGGCAAGGGCCAGTAAGCAGTAAGCTCGATGGCAGGCGTCCGGGCCGGAGGACGCCTGTCTGCCCGCGCGCAAAACCCTGGCAGGCTGCGCCTGCCGGAGAGAAACATCGCCGCGCCTCCGGCGCCGCGCATTCTCCTCTCCTGTCTTCCTTCCCCATTATCCGTCGATGAAGTCTGTAAATGCGCGTAGTATCCACAGTATCTTTCTGGAAAACGTTGCAGGTGTAGATATGTCAAAATGGAATATCGCCTCATTCTCAAAAGACGAGCAGGACAAAGTCTCCGTCGATAAAGCGGCCGCCGCTGTTGCATGGCAGGAACGCATGAACAAGCCTGTTGTTCACGAACTCGTTGAGCGGGAACAGCCCGAACATCTGCGCGAATATTTTCGTGAACGGCTCCGGGGGCATCGTCTCAACAGCCAGCAGCTGCCGCGCGCAAATGCGCCCGAATACCAGAAGCCCGAAGACGGTGGCAGTGAGTCTCTGTCCTGACCGGAATTCTTTCTGTCTCTGTCTCTGTCTCTGTCTCTGTCTCTTCCGCTGCCTCTGAATCTGAATCTGCCTCTGCCTCTGCCTCTGCTTCAGCTTCTGGCTTTGCCTCTTGCTGCTATTGTTGTTGATGTTGTTGATGTTGTTGATATTGCTGCTCTTCCTCTTCCTCTTCCTCTTCCTCTTCCTCATTTACTTTTCACACAATCTGCCATCGGGCCACCTTCGGCTCCCGACCGCTGCGCGTCCGGTCGTCGAGCCACACTCCGCTAACCGCGAAAGGACGCGGTAAGCTCCGCCGAACCCGCCAGGCGGTTTCGGGCCTGCCGGCTAGTGTCTGATGTCTGACGTCAACGGCAGGCTTGCAGCATCCGTTCCGGATGCGCCGCCCCAGTCGCGCCGTCACCTGCGCTTTTCGCACCCCGGCAAACTGACGCCGGGCTGTAAGGCGCAACGCCGTTTCGCGCCCGCGCGTTTCGTCGTTGCGGCGGGTTACTGCTCATTCCTTGCCTGGTTTTTTCACCCCTTTGAGTCCATTCGCCGGGGCTGAGACAAGCACAGTCGCTGTCAGCCGTCCAGGGTAAATGGCACGCGGTAAACCGCGCCCTGGACATCTGCCATCGCCGGTGCTCGTTTACGCCCTTGCGGCGAACGGCTCTCAAACGGGTGAAGGTAACAACCAGCGGGCACGTTCAGCAGGTCCCCGCAAAAGTCAAAACCGCGGCCCCGGCAACTCAACGGGTGATGGTTTTTAAAAGCAAACAACAGAGTAAGGAGATTCATCATGGCAGCACGTGGCGTAAACAAAGTCATTCTGGTCGGGCATCTGGGGCAGGACCCGGATGTGCGTTATATGCCCAACGGCGGCGCAGTGGCAAACCTGACGCTGGCCACGTCCGAAACATGGCGTGACAGGCAGAGCGGGGAACTGCGCGAAAACACCGAATGGCACCGTGTTGTCATGTTCGGCAAGCTAGCGGAAGTGGCTGGCGAATACCTGCGTAAAGGCGCGGAGGTCTACATCGAGGGCCAGATGCGCACCCGTAGCTGGCAGGACGATACCGGAGCCACGCGCTATGTCACCGAGGTGCTGGTCGGGCAGAACGGCACCATGCAGATGCTCGGCGGTCGTCGTGGAACTGGTGAGCCTGAGAGCGCCGTGCCGCAGCAGCCCGCGCAGCCGCAGGATCCTGCTGCCCCGGCTCAACCTGCTCAGGCCCCGGCTAAATCCCCGAAAGCGAAGGGCGGTAAAAAAGGCCGTCAGAGCGCCACTCCGTCTCAGCTTCCTCCCCAGACTTTCCCGGACGATTACCCGCTGACCGATGAGGATGTGCCCTTTTAAACCATGATGAACACGCCCCGCTCAGGCGGGGCAGAAAAGGAGAAACACATGGACCACAACGTTTTGTCCCCCCTTGAATCCCTGCCGGATGGCACCTTCACCCGTAGTCAGGCGCAAGCGGTCGCGGCGCAGTATCAGAATGTGGCGATTGAAGATGACCAGGGTACCCATTTTCGCCTTGTCGTCCGTCATCAGGATGACGACAGCATGGTCTGGCGTGTCTGGAATTTTGAACCGGGCGGTGAGTTCCTGATGAACCGTTATATCCGGGACTACGGAGTACGTAGAGCGCAATAAGCCGTAAGAGGTGCCGGACAGGTGGGCTGTCCGGCAGACAGTCATCAATAATCTGAAGGAGTATTAACTATGTCAGTGACCGAGTCTAAAACAAAAACCCCCGCGAAAACCAGCAAAAAAGCAGTGAAACCAGCCGAATCCGCCGCCCTGAAAGCCGCGCTTGAGGCCGCACAGATTGAGATGGTGCTGCTGTCAGCACTGGTCAAATCCCCGCTGAACGTCCGTACTATCCCGTATCCGCCGGAGAGCGTGCGGGAAATGGCTGACTCCATTCTCGCGGTCGGCCTCATTCAGAATCTGGTGGTTCATACCCTGCCGGACGGACTGTCGGGCGTCGCAGCGGGCGGTCGTCGTCTGGCGGCCCTGCAGCTTTTACAGCGCGAGCAGCGCATCGATGCCGGGCATCAGGTCATCGTCAAGCGCGTCAGCGACGAACTGGCGGTGGTGGCCTCAATGGTCGAGAACAACAACCGGGTGGCGATGCACCCGGCAGAACAAATCAGCGGTTTCCGCACGTTGTCTGAGCAGGGAAAGACCCCGGCGCAAATCGGGGACCAGCTGGGCTACAGTTCGCGCCACGTCCAGCGCATGCTGAAGCTCGCCAGCCTTGCCCCGGAGCTTATCGCCCTGCTGGCAGAGAACACGCTCGATGTGGAGCAGTGTCAGGCGCTCAGTCTGGAAAGTGACCCGGCGCGTCAGATACAGGTATATGAGCAGGTGAAGGCTTCATACAGCAACGCTCCGGCCCATCTGCTGAAACGCGCCATCACGGACACCGAAATATCGGTTCGCGACGCCCGCTTTATGTTTGTCGGTCGTGAAGCGTATGAGGCCGCAGGGGGCGAAGTGCGCGAGGACCTGTTCAGCGTGCAGGAGGGCGACGGAACGGCAGACGGGGTGCTGGTCGGGCGTCTGGTGCAGGAAAAAATGGAGTCCGCCGCGCTGGCGATTGAAATGCAGGAGGGCTGGTCATGGTCACTGGCACGGGAAGGGGCTGTGCGGAACTACGGTGACGACCGCGAGCATTATCTGGTCCTGCCGGAGCCGGAGGGCGAACTCAGCGCTGACGAACAGCAGCGTCTCGATACGCTGTACGCCACGCAGGAAGCCACTGAAACGTTTGAGGACGAAGCCGCCATTCAGGTGCTGATTGACGAGATTGAAGATGCAGCATCGATCCGGGCATGGACACCGGAGCAGAAAGCGGCCTGTGGCGTGGTGATCAGTCTGAGTGACGGCGAGCTTCGCATCCAGCGCGGTGTGCAGAAGAAGGCGCAGGCGGCGGTCGCTGACGGACAGGAAAGTACCGTTTCTCAGGCTTCCATCCATGTGGTCGCCAGCAGCACCCCGGATGTGGCAGAGGGTATCAGCGTACCGCTCCTGAAAAAAATGTCGTCCGAGAGAACGCTGGCGGTACAGGCGGAACTGGTCAGGCAGCCACAGAAAGCCGTGGCCCTGATGGTCTGGCGGCTGTGCAGTTGCGTGTTCCACTACTGTATCACCACCCGGCACCCGTTCGTGATGCGTCTTGAGGTCCACCACAGCGGCCTCACCAGCGAAGCCCCGACCGGAGAAGAGGGTCAGGCATGGCAGTCGCTTATGCAGGAGAAAGCCCGTCTGGAGGCGCTGCTGCCGGAGGGCTGGAAGAACGATTTTACCACCTTCTTTGCCCTCGACGGACAGACCCTGATGTCGCTGATGGCCTTCTGTACCGCCTGTTCCGTGGACGGCGTCCAGACCCGCGAACACGGGCATACCCGCCGCAGTGACCTTGACGGTGTCGAGGCGGCACTCGGGTTCCACCTGCGTGACTGGTGGCAGCCAACGGCGGATAACTTCCTCGGGTTACTCAGCAAAAATCAGATTGTGGCGGCGCTGAAAGACGCCGGACTGACCGGGGCCGCCTCGGATGCTGAAAAAATGAAGAAAGGCGATGCCGCCAGTCATGCCGAACAGTGGCTCTCCGGGACCCGATGGGTGCCGGGATGGATGCAGTCCCCGGATGCTGCAACGCCGGAAGAAGTAAACATCACGCCTGACACTGACGAACCTACCTCACACGCTGCCTGATAACGGAGACGCCGCCCTGCGGGGCGGCGATAAGGAGACGATGATGCGCAA
This sequence comes from Klebsiella sp. RHBSTW-00484, assembly GCF_013705725.1. Lineage (NCBI taxonomy): Bacteria > Pseudomonadati > Pseudomonadota > Gammaproteobacteria > Enterobacterales > Enterobacteriaceae > Klebsiella > Klebsiella sp. RHBSTW-00484. The sequence goes on from NZ_CP055484.1 coordinate 26,225, forward strand.
TATTATTACCCCCGAAGTCCTGAACACCATGATCCCACAGGAGTACGAAGACTGGCGCGAAGGAGGGGAGGATTTGCGTCGCGAACTGACCCATGCCGTGATGCGTGACCTGAACTGCCCGGATAACTGGGACATGAACGGGGAGTACCGCAGCGAGTTCGGGGGCTTTTTCCCGGTACAGGTCCGCTTCACGCCTTCACACGGTAACTATCATCTCGCCGTGTGCAGTCCCGGCGATATCTCTCCGGCCTGGATGGTGGTGTTTATCCCCGCCAGCGGTCGTCCGTTCTCGGTTATCAGCACCCTGTCTGACTGGTCGCCGGAAGCCATCAGCCACACGCTGAGTCTGGTTGCCCGGCTCGATACCGATGGCTACAGTCAGGCCAGCATCATCAGCATGCTGGTCATGGAGGGCGCACAGTGAACGCATCAACAACGTCTCTGGTGACCCTGAAGCCAGCCCGACAGGCAGCGCTGCAGGCGATCCTGTCGGTGGAGGAATCTCGCCGTGTCAGTGCGCGTCTGCCCGCCATGCCACACGTGCGCACCTTCCTGCGTCTGCTGACCGGGAACAGCCGCATGAACACGACCGTGGCGCAGCGCATTCCCGGCCTCAACTGGGACCCGAAGCATCGCCTGACCAGCCTCAAACAGGTGGAGGAGGCGCTTGATGAACTGATTGCCAGCCACGGGGAGTGCTGCCCGCTGCCGCTGCCGGTGGATGTTCAGGCTGAACTGTTCCCGGAGGTGCTGCATACCCGGACCGAACGCCGGTTACAGCGCAGAAACATCGCGTTCACCCGCAGGATGCGCCGGGAAGAACGGACGCTGGCGCATCACTGGCGGCTGCGGCAGAACCTGCTGGGGCAGGCCGTCACGGAGCTGAACTTTCAGTCCCCGGAGACGGTCAGCAGCTGGTACCGCCGGTGGGCCGAAGAGTTTGACGCGCGCGAGCTGGAGCCGGCTTTCTGGCACTGGCGGTCGCGGTTTGCCTCGCTGGCGTCCCTGGACTGGCTGCGTGACGCGAAGGAACCGCTGTACGGTGTCATTCATGAAATCGGCTTCATTGTGCGTGACACCCCGGAGGCTGTGCGTCAGGCAGAGCGCTGGCAGGTGCCGAACAAGCTCACAGACCGGAGGCGGGGATGAGGTGGCGTTACTCCCTGCGCTGGAAATTACCATCACCGTGTCCCGGTCCGCATGAACTGGCATCCGAAGTGGTGGAGGCCGGACAGCCTGCGCCCGAATCCATTATGTCGCTCTGGGTGGCGGGCGCCGGGTATGCGGTGTGCGTGGATTTTCCCGATGAGCGGCAGATTAAGCGCTGGAGCGATGAGCGCAAAGCCGCTGCGCGTCGAAGGAATCTTGAGCGGCGGGTCAACAAAACAGCGCCTCTGTTTGCTGATGAGCTGATAGATCGGGAGCTTGAGAGGCGACCAGACTATTTCCGGGGAAAATCTCAGACCTGAATCTGGTTAAGCACGGTTGAGGCGTGCATCGATGTGGAGCCTGCGACATCTGACAGACAAAGTGCACAAAGTCGGATAGAGAGAGGAGCGCTGACGCGCCCCTCTTTTTCCTGGCACTTCATTATCGCCCTCAAATCCTTTGCCTCTCTGATATTGCTTTCTGACAGCGTGAGTATCGCTGTTTCTTTCTGGCAGGCCTGACCAGGGGACACCTTCGGCTCCCGACCGCTACGCGTCCGGTCGTCGAGCCACACTCCGCTAACCGCGAAATGACGCGGTAAGCTCCGCCGAACCCGCTCGCGGTTTCGGGCCTGCCGGCTAGTGTCTGATGTCTGACGTCAACGGCAGGCTTGCAGCATCCTTGTCAGGATGCGCCGCCCTTTTACGCGCCGTGACCTGCGCTCCCTGCATCCCGGCAAAAAAAACGCCGGGACGTAAGGCGCAACGCCGTTTCGCTCGTCGCGCCCCGTCGTTGCCGGGGTGCCTGCCCTGGTGCTCCGTGCGCCTTTCACCGTTTAAGCCCCTTCGCCCGGGAATATCCCGCCACAAACCGCCTGGCTGTCCAGTACCGCTGATGCTCTCCGGCGACATTTTTTGCCGAAAACCCGACAAATAATGTCGCCTCCGTACCGGACATCTGCACCGGCCCGTGTCTGTTCTTTCCCGTTGCGGCGAAGGTTCTCAAACGGGTGAGGTTCACAACCCGGAAACAACCGGCAGCCACCCCACGAAACGTCAACACCGCGACGAATGAAACTCAACGGGTGATGTTCTTTAAAAATCAGGAGGAAAAAAATGCAGACACAGGCGATGCGTGTTTATCAGATCACATTTACCGGACGCGATGCAAAAGGCGTTATTCCGATGTTTACCCGCGTGAAAGCCATGACCGGAAAGGGCGCGATTAAGGCGTTTATTGAGCGTTACAAACCTGTTCAGGGCTGGTTTCTGGGCGATCCCGAAGACATTACCGACAACGTGCAAAAGGAGGCAGAAGAAGCAGAGAGCAAAACGCAGAGATGAAAAAAGCCGGGTAAACCCGGCTTGTTCCACGCCGCAGAAATCGCAGCAACGATTTTTTGCGGCTTCATTAACTACCAAAGGAAGTTAACTCAATGATCCTTTCTATTGTTTCACCGTCTGACGGCGCTGTAAAGCCCCGCCGTCATTCCCGCATCCCCCGCGTCGATATTCCCGCACCGGAAATTGACCCCACGCTCAGGGCATTCGGGCGGCATATCGCAAAAAGCATACGCAAGGGGCGTGGTGTTCACATCCCCGCGATGAAAAACGCCGATTTTGGTCAGGTGCTCCGCACCCTCGAACTGACACGCGCATTTAACTAACCAGGTGAGCCGCTCCGAAAGGGGCGGCAACAGCAGAAGGAGGACATCATGAATCACACCACCACACAGGCTGTCAGCGTCGACATTACCCCCCATAGCGGCGCGGGAGAGGTCATCCCGTCTTTGCCCGTCGAGCGCATTGTGGCGCAGCGTAACAGTGGCGTGGCGGCTTTTCTGGAAGCCATAAGGCTGCTACGTGACGCGCAGAAACTCATTTTTGAAGCATCCGGGCGCGGGTGGATCTCAGGCATGACCGAAATCATCGAACGCAGCCTGTCAGCCGACTGCAGCACCACGCGGGAAGCCGCCTTAAAACGCAGTATCTGCCGTTATGCCGATCGCGACATCTGGACGCGCCTGATGAATGACACGGGCATGTTTACGCTGATGAGCGAGGCGCAGCGCAAGGAGTGGGACACGCAGCTCTACAGCGACGACTGCCCCGAAATCACACTCGACAACGTGATCGCCACGTTCCGGGCGCTTAACGCCAGCAAGGGAGAAACGTTTGAGCAGGGCGTGATTGACGTGTTCCGCAACCTCTCATGGGACTATAAAACGCATAACCCGTGCTTTCTGGGAAAAAAAATTATCATTGATGGTGTCCTGGATAATCATCGCGGGCTGTATTTTTCCGTGCGCACGTATGCACAGAACCGCATCGATGACCTTGCCCGCCCGTTCTGGATCCTCGACGGAAAGACCATACCCGATAATCGCGTCTCCGAGGGGGCAAACCTGAGCGCGTTTATCAGTCAGGGCGGTGCGAAGAGCGTGGGGGAGGTGTTTACGTGCGAGTATTTCACAGTACGCACATACAAAAAAGGCTCCGCGCACGTCACCTTTACCCGGCCAGACCTGGTGGAGAAGGTGAACGACATTATCGCGCGGCACTATCCGGGGGCGCTGCCGCCGGTGGTCTGATGCACTGGCGGGGGACTCGTTCCCCCGTCACTGTCTGACCGCCCGCCGAAAACCTGCCTGCGGCGCGTGGCAGGGCTGCGCTGACGCGCCGCCACGGCCACTCTGTCACAGGTTTGGTATCTCTGTTTCGGGCTGACTCTGGCTGTTCTGCTGATATCTTCCCCTGTTCCATTCTCTCTTCTGCTGTTTCTTTCTGACAGGCCAGACCCGGGGACACCTTCGGCTCCCGACCGCTGCGCGTCCGGTCGTCGAGCCACACTCCGCTAACCGCGAAAGGACGCGGTAAGCTCCGCCGAACCCGCCAGGCGGTTTCGGGCCTGCCGGCTAGTGTCTGATGCCTGACGTCAACGGCAGGCTTGCAGCATCCGTTCCGGATGCGCCGCCCCTTTTACGCGCCGTCACCTGCGCTTTTCGCACCCCGGCAAACTGACGCCGGGCTGTAAGGGGCAACGCCGTTTTCGCTGCCGCTTCTCCGACGTTGCGGCGGGTTCCTGCTCTTTCCTTACCTGGTGCCGTTTCACCCCTTTGAGTCCTTTCGCCGGGGCTGAGACAAGCACAACCCGTCTTGCCGTCCATGCACTGCTGGCGCACGGCCATAAAAAATTTTTGCCTGAATCCGCAAAAACTTTTCACGTCCGGCATGGACGGCTTCACCGGGCCGTGCTCGTTTACGCCCTTGCGGCGAACGGCTCTCAAACGGGTGAAGGTAACAACCAGCGGAGCAGAGCAGCAGGTCCCCGCAAAACGTCAAAACCGCGGCCCCGGCAACTCAACGGGTGACGGTTTTAAAACCTCAAAGTCAGAAAAAGGAAAACACTCATGAATACCCGCATCGTTCATTCCATATCGTCCGTTCTGCGTACTGATGGCTTTGTGCGCAACATCCACGCCGCTAACCCGTTCGATGTTATCCGCGCCGATGTGGTGCTGGCACGCATCGAGAAAGAGGCGGGGCGCTGCTGCGGGATGCATTACGAGCTGTATCAGGCGCGCGTGCTGGGCGATGCGCTGGATTATCTGGGCGCGCTGCCGCTGAAAGACCGCCCGGCATTCATGGGTGCGGCGGCAAAACGTGGGTATCTGCTGACGTTAGCCGAAGAAGAGTGTGCGCAGGAAGCCCGCGATGTGCTGCTGAGTGAACTGGCGGCAAACGAGTAGACAACCCCGGATGGCGGCATGTAGCTGCCATCCCTTAACCCGAAGGAGAAAACCATGCACTTACATCTCACCGAATCCTCAGCCCGTCCGGGAATGCAGGTCACAGCAGAAGCCGAGCGCGAATACTGGCTGAGTCGCCAGAAAGCAGCGGTGAAAGCGCCCGCTGAAATCGATGTTCACGCCTTCCATGATGCGCTGGGTCTGATGTACCCGCTCAACTGGTCAACGAGTGAGAGCGGTGGCTGGGAGACGTTCATGCTGCAGGAAATGGTCTGTGGTGACGTGACAGAGATTTATGCCCGCTACGGAGCCAGATATTTCCGGCTGCGGGATGTGTGCAACCTGAGCCATGCGCAGATTAAAACGCGCATTAAGGAGGAATTTAACCTGTTCCGGAAATGAAAAAAGCAGGGAAAACCCTGCTTTATCCACGCCGTAAAAGTCGCGGGAACGATTTTTTCGGCTTCACATACACGATATATGGAGGTCTGTATGACCCTGACTATTCTTTCACCTTCCACTGAGGCTGTAAAGCCCCGCCGTCACCAGCGCATTCTGCGCGATGACATCGCCGCGCGGGAGATTGACCCGGCGCTGAAAGCCTTCGGACGGCATATTGCCCGGAGCATTCGCAAGGGGCGCGGCGTCCATATCCCGGCGATGAACAACACCGCCTTCGGGCAGGTGCTCCGCACGCTTGAACTCAAACGCGCATGTAACTGATAAGGTGAGCCGCTCCTTCGGGAGCGGCAACAGCGGAGGTAATTGTATGTCGCAGCTGAGTTTTGCCGATGTGTTCAACATGGCCAGAGAAACCGCTGAGAATAGCCCTGTGATCCAGGTCAGGGCGCAGGTCGCGGAAGTGGTGCCTTCTGTTCAGCGTTTGATGAGTGAGCAGCACAGCCGGAGCCGGTTTATCCACGTGTTTAAAGACACGGGTCGCCATCTGGGACGCTGGGAGGTGTTCAGTGATTTTCTGTCACTGGCCGCCAGTGAACTGGATATGGCCCGGATAAGAGCGCCGGAAAGCATTGAGCACTGCCGGAAAATCTGCGCGCGTTATGAGGCGTCAGATATCGCGAAGATGCAGGAGATGTTCTGCATGATGGTGTGCGCACTGGAGGCTAAATTTCATGATTTCCTCGGCGCCATTTTCATGGTGCTTGAGCTGGGCGATAACTTTCGCGGGCAGTATTTTACCCCATATCCGGTCCAGTCCCTCATGGCCCGGATGCTGATGCCGGGCGTCAGGGACACTATCCGCCGGGAAGGGATAGCCACGGTCAGCGACCCGGCCTGTGGTGCCGCCGGGATGCTGATTGCGTATGCGGAGTGCCTGCTTGAGGCAGATATCAATCCTTCCATGCACATGTTCGGCAGCTGCATCGATATCGATCCGGTGGCGGCGGATATGGCATTCATCCAGCTGTATGTGCTGGGAATAGCCGCCGAAGTGGTGACGGGGAACACGCTGACGATGCAGATCCGGCGGGTAAGATACACCCCCGTGTATTATCTCAATGAGTTCGAAAAACGTCTGGCAGACCAGAACCGATACCGGGCTATGCTGGAGTTTATGCGCGGAATACCGGAGGCTGCGTAAATAACCGGAAGGGCAGGGGATAACCTGCCCGACTGCGGAAAAAAGGCCGCGCACCTGCGGTGCAGACTAATACCGGCTGCGCTACGCGCCGCCCGTATTAGTCCGTCGCGGGTTTCTCTCTTCATTAATATTTATTTGTCACTGTTATATTTCATCCGGCATCCTGCTGTTTATCTCTTCTGGTATTTACCCTTTGCGCTGAAAATAATAAAAACTGGTCCGGGCGTCGTCCCTGGCGGGACACGGCTGTCGTGAACAGAGCCAGCAAGCTGTCTCTGCCCGGCCCTTCGGTAAACCTCCGGGCAGCGGGCTTCCATCCTGACGCAAATTCAAAATTGCGCTTGCTGCATCCTTATCAGGATGCGCCGCTGTCACCGTGGCGATAAATACCCGCCACTCTGATGGCCGGAACGTGAATTCGATAAAGACCGAATTGGCGTTCCGGGTTGTGTGCATGCTCACCCCCGCGCTATATCGCCCGACATCATCTTTTCGCGGAGGGCGGCTTTTAGCATCAGCCGTGGCGAAAATAAAGGGGTATATAAACGCTTCGCGCCCCTTTATTTCCTCCCCGTCGGCTGCAAATTGCCCTTTGCCGCTCAGTGATGAAGTCGAACGATTTAATAAACCGCGAAGGAGAAGTTCAGCATGCACACAATTAACGTCAACACCAAGGTCAACACCGCCACTCGTGAATCAGACGAACAATTTAAAACAGACAAATATCTGCGTTATGCAGTGACCGATGGTGATGAGCGTCTGGATTTTATCCCGGCCCTCTTTTTTACGCCGTCAGCAGATAATATGGCGGCTAGCTGGTTACGCCAGCACTCCGATTACGACGGTGGTTTCTGGTCTTACTGGATCATTCCGCAGGGTGTCGGCGGAAATATCACGCCTAATCGCATCCAGTTCATCACTACGCAGACCGGGTATATCGCACCGGAAGGAAAACAGTCTTACAGGATGCGCATCCCCGGCAATTATTTTGACGGTGACGTCAGCGCCGATGCTGCAGGAATTATTGCTACACTAATGATAATGAACTGGCTGTCATGGCAAGTGGCTGATATGGGACCGGAATATGCCCGCGTCTGTAAATATCTTGTTTCCCGTCAGGATGCGCTGAAAGATTATCTCAGCATTATTCATCATCCCGAACGGCATTTAATCTGGCGGGCGATAGACTAATCATATACCTGAAAAAAAGACCTCATTCATGAGGTCTTTCGTTTTTAACCAGCCGGGATTGTCCGGCATTTTTATTTGCCTTGATGGCCCGGTAGATAGCTTCAATCTTTCTGGCATATGCCAGTCGTCGCATGGCCTGCCTGTCCGTTCTGCGGAATCCTGCGTTGTAGGCACCGACTGCCTCCCAGCTGACGCCCCACTTCTTAAACGCCAGCGCCAGATAATACGCACCGGTATAAATATTCAGGCAGGCATCCGTCAGAAGATGTTCCGGTTTAATACCGAACTCCGATAACCGGGCATGGTGCTGCGAATCGATTTGCATCAGTCCGGCACCGTAGCCCGATCCCGGATTTTTTCCGATGGCATTCACCACCCATTTAGACTCCTGCCATGAAATAGCCCGGAGCAGATCCGGATCTATTTGATAATCCCGACCCGCCATATCAAAACAATCCGTAGCCCATGCAGGCGTGGATATTAAAAGCAGGGCGGCAAACGCCAGTTTTTTTCTCAAAAGACTCCCTCCGGGCCGATTCCTGCAAATACGTTAACCCAGACCAGGGCCAGACTCAACAAATATGCACTCCTCACCACAAAATCACCACACACTACGCAAAATTAAAATTTTGCAGATTTGCATTTAAGAACAGTGGTTTAGTGTGAGTTAAATTAATTTATTTAATATAAGATTATACGATAGCGAATCGTCAATGAATTACCGACGATTCATTAACGAATCGCTAATGAATCGCTTACGATTCATAATATTAAATTCAGGTGGTTAAGGTGAATTGACTCTAGATTCAATTCGTGATGTGATTCGCCTGGTGAATTGCAAAAAAACAGTATGAATCTAGATTCGATTCACGATTCGAATCGTGGACGATTCATGCGTAATGGCTGGAGTTTATAAAATATGAAATCTGGATTTTTATAAGGAGTATGACGTGGCTAAAGTTCAGGCTTATGTCAGTGATGAGGTTGCTGATAAAATTAATGCGATTGTTGAGAAAAGACGTGTTGAAGGGGCAAAAGATAAGGACATCAGCTTTTCAAGCATATCAACAATGTTGCTGGAACTAGGCTTGCGTGTTTATGAAGCTCAGATGGAACGCAAAGAATCTGGTTTCAATCAGATGGCCTTCAACAAGGCCTTACTGGAAAGTGTGATTAAAACGCAATTTACAGTTAATAAAGTTCTCGGCATTGAATGCCTGAGTCCTCATGTCAGTGGAAATCCGAGATGGGAGTGGCCGGGACTTATTGAAAATATCCGGGATGATGTTCAGGAGGTTATGCTCCGATTTTTCCCTGACGAGGAGAGCGAAGACGAAGAGTAGAATAAGACTTTTCGTAGAAAGGTGATTGATTGTATAAATAGAGTGCTTTTTTATTCAAGGATGAATAATTGTTCTATTCATTGATGATTATTCAGAATAAAGATCTATGCTTATTTGGTGACTTTATTGAAAGTGAGTTTTATAATTCAGGTGTAGTTTAAAAATTGAGAAACATTAGCGTCAGAGGATGCACCCTCTGACGCTAACTATCCATAGAACCTTCTAAGGAGGCAACCTATGTGTGCGAAGGATCGTAGTCAAAACTCAGTATGCAGTCAAACGGAATTGGTGAATTCTTTATTCCATCTGGCTGATGTTTCGTCTTGTCCATGTCTCATTCGGGATTCATCGGGTATCATCGTCCATAGCAATCTATTGTTAACTTCAAAAATTTTAGAAGATATTAATATAAGTAAGGTTTTTTCTCTATTCTCACACTCTGATTTAAGATCTCTTAACGAGGAAGATGTCCGTGTAATTACATATGGAGGGGGGAAAATCGTTGATGGTGTTACGATCGGTAAATATAATTGTAGCATTTTAATTGAAGGTTTTTTTGTATGTGACAGGGTTTATACGAAGTGGACTTTTGTTAACATTAAAACTCTGGATTTTGATTTTTCCGATAAGTTGGTTTCCTTTAAAAATTCTTTTCTCGATCTTATATCTTCTTTGGCTAAGGAGAACGTTAATAAATGGTATGTGCTACATTTACACTCCTTCGGCTTTACTCATGGTCAGATCTCAAATCTTATTGGTATTAGTGAGAAAACATCGAGAAATTATTCCTTGGAAATACGAAGGGTATTAAAGGTTAGTAACCAGGATGAATTAATTTTACTTCAAATCTCATCATCACTTTACCATATACTCATTTCTAATATATCAAAGCCTCTTGCCCGAAAAGGGTTTTCTATAATCAAAGGACATTTCCGGTAAATGAATGTAAGTGGGATTTACTCAAAATCCCACCTTTATTTGTTTACTTTTGTTCTTGTCAATGTAAACTTTATTAAAGTTTATTAACTGTTTTTTTGGAGGACGATTGGAAAGAGCGGTTAGGAGTAACGCACGATCTGCGCCAGGAAAAAATGTGCTTCTGAAGCTGGATGAAGAGACTAATCGTCGGCTAATCAAAGCTAAAGACAGAAGCAGAAGAAGTAAAACGTCTGAGGCATATTTGCGATTGAAAGATCACCTTGAACGTTTCCCGGATTTTTATAATTCAGAAATCACTGAGCCAGGAGGTAAAAAGACATAATAAATTATGTAGTTTAAAGTTTTCTAGCTGTTTTAAATAATCATTCTTTTTAAAGGAAATAAATATGAATGCTGTATTAAGTGTTCAGGGAAATGCTTTCTCTGAAGAAACCAAACCGTCTTTTATGTCACGCGTTTTCAATAAAAAGACAGCGCTGAAAGTGACCAAGGCTGCGCTGCCGTTGGCTGTTCTGGCATCGTTCTTCCCGGACGTTGCTATGGCCACCACCACCGCAACAGACCTGATGAAATCCGGTGATACCACCGTGAAAGGCACCTTCGGCAAGTCTTCCAGCGTGGTCAAATGGGTTGTTCTGGCTGAAGTTATCGCGGGCGGCATCATGTATATGATGACCAAAAACGTGAAGTTCCTGTTTGGCTTCGCCATCATTTCGACCTTTATTACCGTCGGTATGTCGGTCGCAGGTTACTAACAGGATAAAGGTGATGACGGGAGACGAATTAAAGAAATACCGTTTCCCGGAAACACTGACAAACCAGTCCCGCTGGTTTGGTTTATATCTCGATGAGCTTATCCCGGCCGTCATTTGCCTCGGCTGGGGTTTCTGGACCAGTAAGTTCCTCTTTGGTATAGCTGCAGCGGTACTGGTTTTCTGGGGTATTAAGAAACTCAAAAAAGGGCGGGGCAGTACCTGGTTGCGCGACCTTATTTACTGGTATCTGCCGACATCCCTTCTTAAAGGATTTTTTCACGATATCCCGGACTCCTGTTTCCGGCAGTGGATTAAATAAAACAGTGGGGAATAACACATGGAACATGGCGCCCGACTCAGCACCTCGCGTGTCATTGCGCTGGGATATATCTGTATGGGGACAGTCCTTCTTCTCAGTCTGTCTACCAATATCATTCTGGGGATTAATAACTACCGCCTTCAGAACGAACAGAAGGTGGCGGTGACTCCCATGCTGTTCAATGCGCCTTTCGCTGTTTCTCAGAATCAGGCGGACGCTTCTTATCTTGAACAACTGGGCATGAGCTTTATTGCATTACGTCTGAATGTCACGCCGGAAACGGTCGACGCCCAGCATCAACAGCTGCTCCGGTATGTATTACCTGCCTCACAGAACAGTCTTAAGGTCCAGCTGGCTGAAGATGCGAAGCGGATAAAAGACAATAACGTGAACTCCACTTTTTATATGACGTCTGTTCGTGCGTATCCGGCAGAAAATCGGGTGGATTACCGTGGAGAACTGAAAACCTGGATAGGGGATTCTGCGCCCTACAGTGAAATTAAAAGTTACGTCCTGCAGTTTAATCGTGTTGATGGTGTCAGCTGGCTGGCGCGTTTTGGAGAAATAAATAATGAAAATAATTAACCCGTTATTTATCTCCGGTTGCCTGTTTTTTTCGCTACCTGCGATATCGGCCACCCTCAGCGGTACGCTGGCACCGACTGTTGTACCCCTGGCCAACGGCGGACAGGCAAACATCGCTGTCAGCAACACAGACCCAAACCTCTTCACGGTACCAGGAGACCGGATCACCGCCATTAACAGTCTGGATGGCGGGCTGACGAACCAGGAGCAGACCGACAGTGGCGGGGCGATCCTTGCTACGGTCAGCAAGAAACCATTCACGTTTATTGTGGAAACAGAGCGCGGCCTCAACTTTTCTGTCCGTGCGGTGCCGCGTGCCGGAGTGGGCCGGACTATCCAGCTGGTATCCGAGCTCACTGGCACGCCCGGGCCGGCTAAATCATGGGAGGAATCCAACCCGTATGAAAGCGTTCTTGTTTCGCTGAACCGCGCTGTTCGCCAGGGCCAGATCCCTGATGAATACCAGTCCATCCCTGTCACATCAGAAGTGTTATCCGTGCCTGCCGGCCTTCGCGCCACGGCGGCCCGGGTCTGGACCGGTCACCATCTAAAAGTTGTTCTGTACAACGTTGAAAATGTAACGCTGTCGGCGCGAAACATCCGGGAAAGCGATTTCTGGCAGGCGGGAACGCGCGCCATCATGCTCAGTGGCTCCGCGAGTCAGCTGGTTGGCGGTGGTCGCATGCAGGTCTGGGTCACCACGGCAGAGGAGTCACGTTGATGGCCAACTTTAATACGCTAATCAAACGTAAACAGTATCTCTGGCTGGTCCTCATTCTTGTCGGTGGTGCATGTGCGATTGCTGGCGGGATGTATCTGTCCGATCTGAATCTGAGTTCAGAAGAAGAAGCCCCCGTACAGGGTGAACCGGCGCCGGACATGACCGGGGTGGTGGACAGCCAGTTCAACAGTAAGGTGGAGCAACATGCGACCACGGAAATGCAGGCCACTGCAGCAGATCTGAATAAGCGCTTTGGCGCTCTGCAGGGGGAAGTGGATTTGCTCAGTAAAGCGCGCAGCGCAGACCAGATCCGTATCGACAAACTCAGCAATGAAAATGTGGCCATGCAGGAGCAACTGAAGACGCTGGGCGTGAAACCAGCCGTGTCTGGCGGCGAGCCTGCGCCTTCGCCACCCTCGCCGCCGCCGGGACCGGAAGGGGAGCCGCAGCCGGCAAATTTCCCCGCGCAGTCTGGTGGTGCAGTCCCTCCGCCAACAGCGTTCTATCCTGGCAATGGCACCGTGCAGGCTCCACAGGTTAGCTATCAGGCCGTACCGGTACCGAACCAGATACAGCGCAAAACGTTCAGCTATGACCGCGGTAAGAAAACGAAGTCACTGCCCTACATTCCGTCAGGCAGCTTTGCCAAAAGCAAGCTGATCGAAGGTGCTGATGCCAACGCTTCCGTTACCGGGAATGAATCAACCGTACCGATGTCGCTGAGAATTATTGGGCATGTGGAAATGCCGAACAGCAAAACCTATGACCTGACGGGTTGCTTTGTCGGCCTCGAAGCCTGGGGGGACGTATCGAGTGAGCGCGCCATCGTTCGCACCCGCAATATCAGCTGTATCAAAGGCGACAAAACTATCGACCAGCCGATAGCCGGGCACGTCTCTTTCATGGGCAAGAATGGCATAAAAGGGGAAGTGGTGATGCGTAACGGAAAAATCCTCGGCTGGGCCTGGGGGGCAGGCTTTGTTGAAGGGATTGGTCAAGGGATTGAGCGAGCTTCGCAGCCAGCTGTTGGTTTGGGTGCCACAGCCTCCGTTGGCGCCGGTGATGTCCTGAAAATGGGGATTGGCGGCGGATCATCGAAAGCGGCACAGACGTTAGGCGATTACTACATCAAACGCGCTGAGCAGTATCACGCGGTGATCCCGATCGGCGCGGGCAACGAAGTCACCATAGTGTTTCAGGACGGTTTCCAGCTGAAAACTATTGAGGAGCTCGAAGCGGAGAAAAATGGACAACAGCAGGCGCAGAACCAGGAGCAACCCGAACAACCTGAGAGCAGGTCAGAGCAATCCGGCGGGAACCTGAATGGTTTTAATACCGATGAGATGCTGAAGAAGCTGGGCAAGCTGGACCCGCATCAGTTCTCGCCGGGAGCCATGTCGAGGGGCGAAAACTCAGGTCAGTAAGTCAGGGTATCAACAAGGGTTAAACACCATAAATAACCCACCAGGAATATAAAGGGGAATATATGAAGGAATTAATACTGTTAATTCCTCTGGGCAGCGCTTTGCTCTTAACCGGGTGCGCGGGCACAGAGTCCGATTTTGAATGTAATGCCACAACATCCGATACCTGTATGACGATGGAGCAGGCGAATGAGAAAGCAAAAGCCCTGGAGGAAAACGCATCAGCAAAGCCGGCTGCGGCAGGGTTGCCACGACTGGCTGACGGAAATTTCAGGACGTCTTCGCCAAACTCATACCCGCTGCCGCCTCAGCCAGTCATTAATCCGGTGCGAAATACTGCGCCAGCTGTGACGGTGAGCAATAAATCCGGGTTCCTGAATACGGTACCGGTCAATCATGATGACGTCCTGAGAACCCGGACTGCTCCGGTATATATCAGGCCGGTTAGTGTTGGTACCTATACCTCTCCGTCTACGGTACCCGGTAATTATCCAAGGCCGCTAAGAAAGGGTGAGCAAACAGCGTCATTATGGATAGCGCCTTACGTTGATTCTGAGGATGTCTATCACCAGCCCACAACGGTTGTATTTGTTGTTACACCATCGGCGTGGGGCCAGCCCCGCATTAACTAATTAGCAGCGCCGTTAATGGCGCTGTGAATACTGAATTAATACCGGATTTAAAACGAGTGCCCTGTGCGTTGAAAGGGATGGGCGGTAGCGTGTTTTTTCTTCTGGAGAGCATTATGGGTAATGATAACGTTTTAAACTTCTTTTGTTGCCTGACTGGCGTGTTGATAATTGCTTTATTAATTTACAAGGAATCTTTACCCAGCGATGATGACTTAATTAGGGACGGTAAATACTGGTCGACTGACTGCACCCTGAAGGAGGTTGATATTCCTACCGGCTTTTTAACCAGTAACATTAACCGACTGGATTGTTCAGGTATTGTTGTTAATGTCGCGACGGACAGGTACGACATGGCCATATCTGCTTATGACAAATCCAAAAATCAGGAGTGATACAGGATGATTAACTTTATAGACTTTCCTGGCGATAAAGAGAGTTCATTCTTTATCTCTCGTGATGAAACGCAAGCCACTGCTGATATGAATGAATGGATTGGAAGTCATGCAATTTCAATAATCTCGATTGAGACGATAGTGAAAGAATATCATTTTATTTGCATCAGACTCTGGTACTGCATTGAAATAAAAATCAGTGAGTCTTTGAACGATGCGATGGACTCTATACACCGGGGTGGGAAATGACTGCTTACTATATCGACGGTGTTAATATTGCCTGGCTGAATGGTGTATGCTTATTTCTTATCTTTGCCGGGTTTGTCGTGGCACTGGCCATGTTTATCATCCCTAAAAAAATTAATCTGCGAGTCAACAGAGGTAATACATTTATCTTTAGTGTGCTTATAACGTTGGCTGCGTTTGTCACGGTTGTCGTCTTTACCAGAGGGGCATTCACGATGGATGAGCTAGGGAAGGTGCGAATAAGCAGGTCATTTCTTCCCAAGCTGACTCGCTGATTAAAATTTCGCGGATCTGGGCCGATTTTTTTCCCGCAAACACATCGAATCAGCCTATTTAGGCTATTTTTTCCACCATTTCTGGCGTTATTTCCGGTTTTTACTGAGATCTCTCCCACTGACGTATCATTTGGTCCACCCGAAACAGGTTGGCCAGGGTGAATAACATCGCCAGTTGGTTATCGTTTTTCAGCAGCCCCTTGTATCTGGCTTTCACGAAGCCGAACTGCCGCTTGATGATGCGAAACGGGTGCTCCACCCTGGCACGGATGCTGGCTTTCATGTATTCGATGTTGATGGCCGTTTTGTTCTTGCGCGGATGCTGCTTCAAGGTTTTTACCCTGCCGGGACGCTCGGCGATCAGCCAGTCCACATCCACCTCGGCCAGCTCCTCGCGCTGTGGCGCTCCTTGGTAGCCGGCATCGGCTGAGACAAATTGCTCCTCTCCATGCAGCAGATTACCCAGCTGATTGAGGTCATGCTCGTTGGCCGCGGTGGTGACTAGGCTGTGGGTCAGGCCACTCTTGGCATCGACACCAATGTGGGCCTTCATGCCAAAGTGCCACTGATTGCCTTTCTTGGTCTGATGCATCTCCGGATCGCGTTGCTGCTCTTTGTTCTTGGTCGAGCTGGGTGCCTCAATGATGGTGGCATCCACCAAAGTGCCTTGGGTCATCATGACGCCTGCTTCGGCCAGCCAGCGATTGATGGTCTTGAACAATTGACGGGCCAGTTGATGCTGCTCGAGCAGGTGGCGGAAATTCATGATGGTGGTGCGATCCGGCAGGGCGCTATCCAGGGATAACCGGGCAAACAGGCGCATGGAGGCGATTTCGTACAGGGCATCTTCCATGGCACCGTCGCTCAGGTTGTACCAATGCTGCATGCAGTGAATACGCAGCATGGTCTCCAGCGGATAGGGCCGTCGGCCATTGCCCGCCTTGGGATAAAACGGCTCGATGACAGCGGTCATATTCTGCCATGGCAGAATCTGCTCCATGCGGGAGAGGAAAATCTCTTTTCGGGTCTGACGGCGCTTAGTGCTGAATTCACTATCGGCGAAGGTGAGTTGATGGCTCATGATGTCCCTCTGGGATGCGCTCCGGATGAATATGATGATCTCATATCAGGAACTTGTTCGCACCTTCCCTAGAAGCCGGGAAACACTGGAAGAGTGACTGCAAGCTCCTGGAGGTGAACATTCCAACAGGTACGTTTACTGATACTGTCAACAAACTGGATTGTGCGGGTGTCACTATCAATGTCCCTAAACCTGAATATGACGTTTATATCCGGCAGTGGAAATTGTATGAGGCTAAAAATAAATGAAGATATTTTTTTTAAAACCTCCCTTGATTTTTATATTAGTTTGCATCCCTGGCGTGTTACTTTTGTGTATTTTTTACAAGGATTATCTTGAAACACTACCAGCTACTCCAGAACAACTGAGCGAAATTGCGAAAGAAACACCCTGTGCGGGTAAAGTATTGCTGCTGGCCCTTGACGTTAACGATGATAATTCGTCTGAGCCGTTAACTCTCGGTTACGCAAACGAACTCGCGTCAGGGTGTAAAGAAAAAGAAATGCTAATGGAAAGCAAAAAAATCCGTGAGGGTGAAATGAATAAATTTCGCGAAAAACAACTGAAAGCTCTGAACGGTATCAATAAATGAAAGGGGTGATGACAATGGGGTTTGTTAAAAAAAATGGATTTCTGCTTATTCCTGCTATTTACTGGCTAATCTATCTTGGTGTCAGATTAACTTATAACGGACTGGCGGGAGAGTACACGCCTGATTTCATTCAGAGCGTTAGTCATGATGGTGTTTTTATTATCTGTAGCTTACTGGTGTTCTATCTTGCTTGTTTACGAATTAAAGACAGTGGTAGTGAAATCTCAGCAGTACTCTTTTGGTCTGTTGTTGGTTTTCATGTGGCCGCGTTAGTTATTACGTTTCTTATCTGTTTATGGCGGGGAGCGCTTTTGTGGGACGTTATTTTCTTCTGGCAACTGGGGGCCGCCATGTTATTGCTGTTTTTTATGCCTGCTTACCTTCTCCTGCGGTGATTAAACCGTTAATACTGATATTTTCGCGATGATCTGATTTGTATTTTAGATGGTTAATTACCCCCTCATTAAGGAACGCCTGCATGAGTAATAACATCATGGATACCGTCGCTCAGGCCGTGAATTCGCTGGTGTCTGCGTTTAAATTGCCCGACGAATCTGCCAAAGCCAACGACATGCTGGGCAGCATGAATTTCCCACAGTTCAGCCGGGTTTTGCCCTATAAGGATTATGATTCTGCGACCGGACTGTTTATTAATACCAAAACCGTCGGCTTTATGTTTGAGGCCCGGCCTTTACCGGGCGCTAACGCACATATCGTGGCCTCACTGGAAAACCTGCTGAGAACCAAAATTCCCCGCGGTGTTCCGGTGACCATTAATCTTATCTCGAGCAAGCTGGTCGGGGACGATATTGAGTATGGGTTACGGGAGTTCAGCTGGAGCGGTAAAGAGGCCAAAAAGTTTAATGCCATTACCCGCGCCTATTATCTTCGGGCGGCTGAAACACAGTTCTCCCTGCCTCCGGGGATGGATTTACCCCTGACTCTGCGTAACTACCGTGTCTTTATCTCCTGCTGTGTACCCCGAAAGAAACATTCGAAAGCACAGATCGTCGAGCTGGAGAACCAGGTAAAAATCATCCGGGCTTCCCTGCAGGGGGCGCAAATTCCAACGCGGATACTGGATGCCCAGGGCCTGGTCGATATCGTGCGTGAACAGGTGAACCCTGATCCGGGTGAAATGTACCGTAAGCCTTACAAACTGGACCCGTACCAGGACCTGAATTATCAGTGTGTGGATGACAGTTTTGATATGCAGGTCACTGCAAACCACCTGAAGATTGGTCTGCTGGACCGGAACGGTAAAGAGAAAGTCACCCGTGTTACCAATTATCATCTGGCCCGCGATCCGGAAATCGCCTTCCTCTGGACCAGTGCGGACAACTACGCCAACCTCTTGAACCCGGAGCTCTCCATCTCCTGCCCGTTTGTCATCACGCTGACGTTAATGGTGGAGGACCAGGTGAAGACCCAGAACGAGGCCAACCTGAAGTACCTCGATCTGGAGAAAAAAAGCAAAACGTCCTATGCGAAGTATTTCCCGTCCGTGGAAAAAGAGGTTCAGGAGTGGGGGGACATCCGCCAGAGGCTGGCAACGAATCAGTCCTCGCTGGTGAGTTACTTCTTTAATATCACGGCCTACACCGACGATAACGCCGAAGCCTCTCTGGCGACCGAGCAGCAGATCCTCAACAGCTATCGTAAAGGCGGCTTTGAGCTGCTGCCCGCACGTTACCACCATCTGCGAAATTATCTGGCCATGCTGCCGTTTAAATCCGGTGAGGGGCTTTTCAAAGAGCTTCAGGCTGCAGGTGTCGTCAAGCGGGCAGAAACCTTCAATGTGGCCAACCTGCTGCCGGTTGTTGCCGACAGTCCGTTAGCGCCTGCCGGATTACTGGCGCCCACCTATCGCAACCAGCTGGCGTTCATCGACCTGTTCTATGAGGGGATGAACAACACCAACTTCAATATGGCGGTCTGCGGGACCTCCGGGGCGGGTAAAACCGGCCTTATTCAGCCACTGATCCGCAGCGTGCTGGACTCTGGCGGTTTTGCCTGGGTATTCGACATGGGCGACGGCTATAAGTCCTTATGCGAGAACATGGGCGGGGTTTACCTCGACGGTGACTCACTGAAATTCAACCCGTTTGCCAACATTCTGGATGACGCCAATTTTGACCTGTCGGCTGAGCGTATCCGCGACCAGATGTCGGTGATGGCGAGCCCGAACGGCAACCTGGATGAGGTGCATGAAGGTCTGCTGCTACAGGCGGTGCAGGCGGCCTGGCTGAGCAAGCGTAATAAGGCCCGTATCGATGATGTGGTCGATTTTCTCAAAACCGCGAAAGAGAGTCAGGAGTACGCCGAGTCACCGACCATTCGCAGCCGCCTGGACGAGATGATTATTCTGCTCGACCAGTACACGGTGAATGGTATCTACGGCGATTACTTCAACTCCGATGAACCGTCATTGCACGATGATGCCCGGATGGTGGTCCTCGAGCTGGGCGGTCTTGAATCGCGGCCTTCCCTGCTGGTCGCGGTCATGTTCTCGCTCATTATCTACATTGAAAACCGGATGTATCAGTCCCCCCGAAGCCTGAAGAAACTGAACGTCATTGACGAGGGCTGGCGGCTGCTGGACTTCAAAAACGAAAAAGTCGGCACCTTTATTGAGAAGGGTTACCGTACCGCGCGCCGCCACCTGGGGTCATATATCACCATCACGCAAAATATTGTGGATTTCGACTCACCCACCGCATCCAGTGCGGCCCGGGCGGCCTGGGGTAACTCCTCATACAAAGTCATCCTTAAGCAGTCTGCCAAAGAGTTTGCCAAATATAACCAGCTCTACCCGGATCAGTTTACGCAAATGCAGCGGGACATGATTAACAGCTTTGGGTCAGCCAAAGACCAGTGGTTCAGCTCCTTCATGCTGCAGGTGGAGGCACATACATCCTGGCATCGTCTGTTCGTCGATCCCCTCAGCCGCGCAATGTACTCCTCAAGCGGGGCCGATTTCGAGTACATCAAAGGTCGCAAAAAGCAGGGAACGGACATTCACGACGCGGTGTACGAGCTGGCCAGCCGGAATTTCCCGGCAGAAATGTCTGACCTGGAAGCCCGCATTGCCCATGACAACATAAGGAACGTAGCCTGATGGACAACAACTCTGAGCAGCAAAGAACGACATTCTTCACTTTACGACGGAGTCTGACCGTTATCGCCCTCGTGGGCACCATTCTGGCGACCAATGTCTTTATCACGCGTCTGGTGCTGGCACATACCGCGCCACGGGTGGTGGCCTTCGATATGAAGAAGACGCTGGACAGTTTTATGGACAGCGTCAGTCAGAAGCCGCTGTCAGAGGCGCAGTCAAAAGCGCTCTCAGACCGCTTTAACGCAGCGCTGGAGCAGAGCCTGGCCGACTATCAGAAAACGAATCATGTCCTGATCCTGGTTTCACCGGCCGTGGTTCAGGGCGCACCCGATGTCACCCGTAAAATCCAGACCGACATTGCCACCCGAATGAAGGGGACGCGGGAATGAAACGCACCGGTATTGCCGTGCTGGCGTTTTGCCTGATTTCCCCGGGCGTGCCGGCGGCTGACCTGGGAACCTGGGGTGATCTGTGGCCGGTTCAGGAGCAGGACATGCTGACGCTCATTACTCAGCGTCTCGAGGCGCTACAGAAGTCGGGGAAATGGGCGCAGGAAATGGAAGCGTTCAAAGGACGCGTGATTGAGAACAGCCAGCGACCGGCGCCGGTTGAGGGAGTAGGGAAAGCGGATAAGTATGAACAGCGCTGGTTCGACCCCAGTATCCGGCTGACTGAGGACCTGAAAGATCACAACGGGCGGGTGTTCGCGCGCAAAGGCGACGTTCTGAATCCGCTGAAAACGGTCCCCTTTATGCAGACGCTGTACTTTATCGACGGTGACGATCCGGACCAGGTCGCCTGGATGAAACTGCAAGTCCCCGACACCCTGATAAGCAAAATTATTCTGGTGAAAGGGAGCGTACCGGATACGTCAGTGGCGCTCGATGCCCGAATTTATTTTGACCAGAACGGTGTGCTTTCAAAACGGTTCGGCCTGACCAGGGTGCCGGCGCGCATTACCCCGGCGCCCTCTGGTGAGCGGCTGAACATCGAGACATTCCCCGCTCATCAATAAGGATGTTGCCGTGAAACCTTTACTGCTTTTCTTCACCACTGTGCTGTTGTGGGGGCAAAGTCTGAATGCCCTTGCCGACCCGTCCTGCGAAGGCCGCTTTGTTAACCCGATTTCCGATGTGTGCTGGCAGTGCATTTTCCCGATGTCCATCGGGAGTGCCTCTGTGGCGGCCGGTGGCGGCCCGGACACGGTGAATCCGGCCAGCCCTGTTCAAACGTGCCCCATGCCGCCACCGATTTTTTACCGTATTGGGATGGCGATCGGTTACTGGGAGCCGATGGCCCTGACGGATGTCAGCCGCTCTCCGGGGTGCATGGTGAATATGGGCGGGTTTAGCCTCAACCTGGGAAAAACCGGGATGGGGACCGCGAAAAAGGACGACAAGCAGGTCAACGGGGCCTTCTATCACGTGCACTGGTACAAATATCCGCTGACCAGCTGGCTCAGCATTATCACGTCGGCGGGTTGCCTGCAGGGCGGAGATATGGATATCGCCTACCTCTCTGAAATTGACCCGACCTGGGTGGACAGCAGCCTGACCACCATTCTGAACCCCGAGGCTGTTTTGTTTGCGAACCCGATTGCCCAGGGCGCCTGTGCCGCTGATGCCATCGCCAGCGCATTCAACAAGCCGCTGGACATCCTCTTCTGGTGTGCCGGCTCTCAGGGCTCGATGTATCCCTTCAGCGGGTGGGTCAGCAACGAATCCAGCCCGCTGCAGTCATCGCTGCTGCTGAGTGAACGCATGGCCTACAAGCTCCACCGGCAGGGACAGATCCTGGAGACCGTCGGGGCCGATGTCGCGGTCTGTTACGAATATCCGTCACCGATTATTCCCAAGGAGCGCTGGCGGTACCAGATGGTGAATATGTACCCCGACAGCGCGCAGTGCCATCCCCTGGGGCGAACGGTCACGCGCTGGGAGGTCGGGAAAAACCCGCCGGTTACCCGAAAGAACTTCGGCTATCTGATGTGGCGAAAACGTAACTGTGTGTATTAGTCAATACAAAATTTATTGTTGTGACCAATTTATTTAAGAAAATTGATAGGTATATACATCTTAATGATTCTTGTGGAACGACAACTGAAGTAAGCATACCCCGTGGGGAAATATCACTGTAACTGAATAACATGGGCAGTAAGGGGTATTACAACCTGTCAGTAATATTGTTCTTTGAGTGAGGTAAACATGAATAAAATAATAACCGGGCTGGCCTGGGGGCTGAGTATGCTCTGTAGTGCTGCTTCAGCAGCAGACACTATTAATACGCCGGAAAACCGCCAGTGGCTGAAACAGCAGGAAGACTTCAGCGAGCAACTGCGCCAGCATCCGGATAGGGCGCTGCAGCAGGAGCTTGAAGCTCAAATCAGCCGTAACCCTCTGGCCAGCCAGGATCAGCAGTTTATCGATAACCTGGCCAGTCAGCAGCGTGAATCCACCCGGGATAAACCGGCGGAAGGTGCCGTGTATTTCATCTCCTTCTCAATACCGGACGAGGGGTTAAAACGGATGCTGCATGAAACCCACCGCTACGGTATTCCCGCCACGCTCCGGGGGCTCGTCAATAACGATATGAAAGCCACGACCGATGCAGTGATGGGGCTGGTTAAAGCGGGGATCACAGAAGGCGTGCAAATCGACCCGACGCTCTATTCTCAGTACAACATCCGCAGTGTTCCCGCGCTGGTTGTGCGCTGCAAAGCCGGTTTTGACGTCATACAGGGCAATATTCGCCTGAAGCAGGCCCTGGAAAAGGTGGTTGAGAAAGGGGATTGTGCAGACACGGCCCGTAAAATGCTGGGAGCCGCTTCGGATACGCAAAGGAGTCCGTCGTGAAAAAGAGGCCATATCATCATATCGACGAGGATATCCGGTATCTGGTTGCCTGTATGAACGCCTGTGAGTTCAGGACATACGCGTCCTGCCAGGGACATGGTTACCCGGTGGATATTATTACACCCTATATTGCCTTCACAGCACGGACAGAGCAGGCTTCCCGGCTAAGCCGATGTCTGTGTGAGGATGCAGAGTCAGCCGTGCCTGAACTCAGCTGGGGGTGGGATATCACCGGCAGTTTTAATTCAGCGCATTCTCTTTGTTTTCGGCTGAGCCCGACCCGGCCTCACAAAAGGATAAATCGCTGGCGGAGGGGCTCTCTGCGAGGCGATTTCAATATCATGGCAAGCTTTGTGAAAAAACAAGGAGGGCTGTCATGAAAGCGGTTCCCCTCATTCTTACCCTGCACGCCGCTGTACTCGGGACATTTATCTGGTTTACGGCTCCGGCCTGTGCTGACAGCACGTCCGATTACAAAGCGGGCGCTGATTATGCAAAACAGATACAGGGAAGCGGGACTGACGCGCTGAAGAACTTCAACGGGGCTGACACGCTGCCAGGGTATACCAGCAAACCGGCGCAGACGAAATATTACGGCGGCGTCTCCGCCAGCGGTGACAGTAACCTGAAAAGCGATTCCGCAGCGGAATGGGCCAGCAGTGATGTGGGGAACAGCATCACGGAGTCGTTTACTAACCGTCCCCCGGACAGTATTTCGGCCGACGCGCCGTTCATTCAGGCGGCGAAAGAGACCGAGTCCAGAGCGGATTCGATTGTGGGGAATACCGGTCAGGCCTGTACGGCACAGGTGGTTAATCGTAGCGAGTTCACGAACCATACGTGTGAGCGGGATTTGCAGGTGGAGAACTTCTGCACGCGGGAGGCGACGCTGAAAGACAACGCCACGACGCAAAAGGTCAGTCGTACATACCAGCAGGCCGTCCCGCTGTCCTTTACCCGGAACAGCACCCGATGGGGCGGGACGCTGACGATCCCGTCGACAGGGCGCCTGTTAAGTGTTTCCGTTGATGGTGAACCCCTTCCCGTTCCCTGGATTGATGAGTGTGACAACGAAGGAAAGGTCAGAGATAGCTGCAAGCTTGCAGTCAGTGAAAAAATCAGCCTCTTTGATAAAACATTCCCTGTCGATGTGATGACCTGGCCTCATACGATGACGACGTGCTCCGGTGGCCAGAATACGCACTGTACCCACCATTACTACGATGGTACCGGGAAAATTCACCAGTCTTTCAGCATGGACCGGAACGTTGTTGCAGGGCAGACCTTTGCGGTAACGAAAACGTCGAAAACCCAACCATCAGTGAATGTTAAATCCATTCAGGTGACGGTCATACTGGTCATGGAAGAGACGGAAACCGTATTTGCACCAGAGGTGGTCTGGGTTGAAAGCTGTCCGTTCAGCAAGGACGAGGGCACGAAAACAGGCGAAGAATGTATCAGCCCGGGCGGGACGAAAACCCTCAACCTGGGCGGGAAGGCGTATTCCTTCACAGAAGCATGCTGGAAATACAAAGACACCTGGCTGACTCAGCCGGCGGATAACGGCTCCTGTGAAAACCTGATGAGTAATGCGGCCTGTACGTTGTCATCACGCCAGTGTGCGTTCAGCTCGGAGGACGGGACCTGTCTGCACGAGTATGCCACGTTCTCCTGCGAAACCCGGACCAGCGGAAAGCAGATGGTTTGTGGTGGCGATGTGTTCTGCCTCGATGGCGAGTGCGATAAAGCGGTCAGCGGCACGAACAACGACTTTGGACAGGCGGTTTCTGAGCTCGCGGCGCTGGCGGCGGCAGGAGAGGATGTTGCTAAGTTGAACGGCGTGGATGTGAAGGCGTTCACCGGTAAAGCGAAGTACTGCAAAAAATTCGCGGCCGGATTCAGTAACTGCTGCAAAGACAGTGGGTGGGGGCAGGACGTTGGCCTGGCACGCTGCAGCAGCGAAGAGAAGGCACTGGCCAAAGCAAAAACGAACAAGCTGACGGTTAGCGTGGGGGAGTTTTGCTCTAAGAAGGTATTGGGGATCTGCCTGGAGAAGAAACGCAGCTACTGCCAGTTTGACTCCAAGCTGGCCCAGATCGTTCAGGAACAGGGCCGCAACGGACAACTGCATATTAGTTTCGGGGGCGCCAGCAGCCCGAACTGCCGGGGGATCACGATGGCTGAACTCCAGGGAATTAACTTTAACCGGCTGGATTTTGCGAACTTCATGGAGGATTTAATGAATAACCAAAAAATCCCGGATAATGCGGAACTGACAGAGAAAACAAAACAGCGAATTAAAGAACTTCTCACACAGTCATCATCAAAATAAAAAAGGAAAGTAAACATGAAAACACATGGCCTTTTTAATAAGTACAGTAAAGGGAAAATGCTTTATCCGTTTATCCTGGTATTTATCATATTAAGTGCGATGTCGTGGCTGAGCACCGGCGCGATGCCGATGTTAAAATCCGTTGTGCTATTTATTATTATCCTGGCGACTCCGCTGCTGATGGCCTTGCTGGCCATGACACGTGGGGCACTGATGTTCTTCCTGGGTGCGCTGGTCACCCAGGTTACCGTCGCCATGCTGGTCACGCTGTTTACCGCGCACAGCCTGTCAGCGGCTGCCGGATTTGGTGCCGTTTCTATTGTCATCTACGTCCTCATCACGGGGTTCAGTGATGAAAAGACCGATGCCGGTAAGGAGGATAAAAGTGATAGTTAGCTTTGCTAAACATCCTGTTGTCGATTTTTCTCTGAGACTGGTGCTGACGATAATTATTATCTCCCCTGTGCTGTATTTTTCATGGGATGCCGTCAAAGGGACATCGGGCAGTGATTATATTGAGAGTGTGGTTTTTATCCTTATAGTCGGCTTTTTCTGGTTGATGAGTCACCTGTTTATTTCTGCTTTAGTAGGGATTTTGCAAAAAAGAAAATAAGGGGCAGGGATGAAAGAGAACAAATCATACGGGCTGGTGATCGTGTTTGTCGGCGTGTTTGTCGTTTTTCTGATCAGCATCATGTCTTACAGCCTGTGGCGGGATAAACAAATTAATGCGTTTCTGGCCACCAACCGGGCCTGGGGTATTCAGTGTGACAGGAGCTCGCAGGCTGCGTGGGTTATCAGGAACGGTGAACGTACGGCATTAGAAATGAATAATCTGACACTGTACTGCAACGGTTTCCGGTTTGAGGGACGCACTGACCCTGAAACGAAAACGGTCAGTCTCGATAAATACACCGTCTATCAACATATTTCACGCCAGCCGAATTAATTCAGTCAAAAAGGTATTCATTATGGGAAAACTACATGCCGCCATACTGGCGGGGTGCCTTTGTTGCACCCTGATGCCGGCCTGGGCGAAAGATGCGGGCTGGCAGTGGTATAACGAGCAGCTAAAAAAAACAGACCCGGAAACGCCTGCCACGCCTCCGCCACCGCCGGCAAAGCAGGACATCCTGGAGAAGCTGGCGCAGCTGCAGACGGCCACAAAGCGGTCGCTGTATGAGGCTATTCTTTACCCCTCATCTGACAATTTCGTGAAGTATTTCCGGCTCCAGAACTACTGGACGCAGCAGGCAGGCCTGTTCTCGATGAGCGCGAAGAAAGCCATGCTGGAAAACCCCGAGCTGGACTACAACCTGCAGTACAGCCACTACAACGGCACCGTGAAAAACCAGCTGGCTGCCGACTACGCCGAACAGCGCAAGGCAATCTCCTCCCTGGCCCGGCACTATGGCGTGATGTTTTTCTACCGCGGCCGGGAGGCCATCGACGGGCAACTGGTCCAGGTCATCAAAAACTTCCGCGAAACCTACGGACTGAGCGTGATACCGGTCTCCGTCGACGGTGTGGTGAATCCCATGCTCCCCGACAGCCGGCTGGACCAGGGGCAGGCACAACAGCTCGGCGTGAAGTTCTTCCCCGCGATGATGCTGGTCAATCCCAAAAGCGGGCAGGTTAAACCCCTCAGTTACGGCTTTATCAGCCAGGACGACCTGGCGAAACAGTTCCTCTATGTCTCCAGTGACTTTAAACCAAACTTTTGAGGATTAACGGATGATTTATTTTCGGGCTGGATGTATTGCTCTGTTTTTTATCACTATTCCGGCGCTGGCCTCAGAAGTAAGGGACGTTCCGGAAGGAAATCGGGTTTTCTGGTTTGTTGTTTTTCCTGTAACGTTCCTGATGTTCCCTGTTCTGTTCGGTGCGTTATTTTCCCGGAATTATTTCTTTAAAGAATACGTTATCATTGCAATGTCAGTTCTGATTACACAACTTGTTTTTATTGCATGCCTTTATTCATTTGACTATTTCAAAATTATTATGGTATCCGGGCTGGTTCAGTCGATAGTGCCTTCAATGATATATGCCGGGATATCTGTTAAGGATGAAACAAAAATCGCCCGAACTTCAAGGTGCAAGGTTTGTATCGGAGGCGCGTCCATAGTTGTGACTGTGATTACATGGTTTTTTTTAAAATTGCTGTTTGATTGTTGAAACATTCATGGGGGTTAACTAGTTCATTTATTTTATAGTGACAAGCCAGTTGTATAAGAACACACCATAAAAGAAAGATAATAATCCATGTGCGCTTTTTAAATATTTTTTTAATATAAATTGTTGTTATCCAGAACAGCCATGTTATCGCACCTGTCATTGTGACGGATGTCAGAATGATAATCCCATAATCCGGGATGTTTTGAGGCGGTAATGATTTTGACAGGATGTATACCGCAAGCAGGATGATTGCGTTCCCCAACAGGGTTTCGCGGATGATATTCCTGATAACCAACAGTTTTTTTTCAACTTTATTATCCATTTCCTCTCCTGCTATCCGTTTCAACTGATGTGGAACAATCAGTTAAACACAGAGAATAAAACAGGTCCAAAACTTTGAAAGAGGTTATATGCGAAAGATTCGTTTTCCCGATTTAGACATTACCGGGATGTGGGTGCTGGCGGTGGGCGTGTTTTTCCACCTGATTGCCAGGCTCGTCAGAAAACAGCCTGAGCTGGCCGTTCAGGCCGGGGAAATTCTGGGGTTGGGTATGGTGATATTTGGTGGATACCGAATTCTCAATGCCCTGATTGCTGAAGCTGAAAAGCAGGAGAAGGCCCGTGAAAAGCAACCTGAAGACAATTAGGGCGGGTTTCACAACGGCTGCTTTGCTGTTGGCGCTTTCTCCCGTGACCTGGGCTGGTACGCTCGATGAAGTAAAATCCCTCTGGGACCCGCAGGGCATAACAGGCACGACGCCGGTGCCATCTGCTGGCGTGTCCGCACCCGTGAAGCCGGTCTCTCAGGCCCGCTGGTACCGGCTCAGCAACGGCCAACAGGTTAATCTCAGTGACTGGAAAGTGGTGCTGTTTATGCAGGGGCACTGCCCGTACTGCCATAAGTTTGACCCGGTTCTGAAGCAGCTGTCCGGACAATACGGATTCTCGGTGTTCTCTTACACGATCGACGGTCAGGGGGACGAGGCGTTCCCTGAAGCCCTGCCGGTACCGCCTGACGTGATGCAGACTTTTTTCCCGAATATCCCGGTAGCTACCCCGACCACGTTTCTGGTGAATGTGAATACGCTGGCGGCCTGGCCGATTCTGCAGGGCGCCACCGATGCTCAGGGATTTATGGCCAGAATGGATACGGTATTTCAAATGATGGGGGCACCTGATAATGGATAGTCTCAACAAAATATATTCTTCGTTACCCGTACTGGAAAGAAATAAACGCCTGAAGCTATCACGGCAAAAGAGATTCGATGTTTATTATTGTCTCGCTTTTATGTTTGGTTCTGCCGGATTATTTCTGTGGTGGGGAAGTCATGCGTATTTCAGTGTGTTCACTGAGCTGTTAACCCCGTCGGAGAAGCTGGGGTCTGCAGAGAACGTCATGAATCTGTGGAATGTCCTGATGTATTTCGTTCCCTTTATTCTTTTCTCACTTTCCATTGGTTGTCTGGCAACGGCTTTGCTGGGAGTACTGATGGCCGAACTGGCTTTCTGGTTTGAATATGCCCTTGAAAAAAGCTTCCAGCGATATTTAAACCGCAACCTCCGACGGAAAAATAAAATGAAAGAAGGAGAGCCTGATGTTCATCCGTAAACCATTATCAGTGCTTTGTGGAATGTTGCTAGGGGTGTCATTGACGGCGGCCGCAGATGTTAACGGTGACATGAACAACTTCTTCAATAAGCTGGGGTTCGCGTCCAATACCAGTCAGCCTCAGGTCTGGCAGGGGCAGGCGGCGGGTTACGCTTCCGGCGGTTCGCTGTATGCCAGAACGCAGGTGAAAACGATCCAGCTGGTCAGCATGACCCTGCCGGATATTAATGCCGGTTGCGGCGGCATCGATGCATATCTGGGTTCGTTCTCTTTTATCAACAGCGAACAGCTGCAGCGCTTCGGCAAACAAATCATGTCCAACGCCGCGGGCTACTTCTTTGACCTGGCACTGCAGACCACTGTACCCGAAATCAAGACCGCAAAGGACTTCCTGCAGAAGATGGCCAGCGACATCAACAGCATGAACCTCAGCAGCTGCCAGGCCGCGCAGGGAATTGTCGGCGGGCTGTTTCCTCGAACCCAGGTCGCTCAGCAGAAGGTATGCCAGGATATCGCCGGCGAGAGCAATATCTTTTCGGACTGGGCCGCGTCCCGACAGGGCTGTTCGGTGGGCGGGCAGATGGACAAGGTGCAGGACAAAGCCAGCGACAAGGACAAGGAACGGGTCATGAAGAACATCAATGTCATGTGGAATGCCCTGTCCAAAAACCGCCTCTTCGACGATAACAAAGAGCTGAAAGAGTTTGTGATGACGCTGACCGGTACCCTGATTTTTGGCGAGAACAGTGAAATCACACCGCTGCCGGCACGGACCACGGATCAGGACCTGATTAAGGCGATGATGGAGGGAGGGACGGCTAAAATCTACCACTGCAATGATTCAGAAAAATGTCTCAAGGTGGTGGCCGATGCCAGCGTGACGATTTCAGACAAAAAGGCGCTGAAGAACCAGATCTCCGCTCTGCTGAGCAGTATCCAGAACAAAGCAGTAACGGATACCGCGCTGACAGAGCAGGAGAAAGGGTTTATCTCCAGCACCACCATCCCGGTCTTTAAATACCTGGTTGACCCGCAGATGCTCGGGGTCTCTAACTCGCTGCTGTACCAGCTGACGGACTATATCGGCTACGACATACTGCTGCAGTACATCCAGGAGCTGATCCAGCAGGCCCGTGCAATGGTCTCGACCGGTAACTACCCGCAGTCGACGATGGACATGATCCTCGAGAACCTGAACCAGGCGAGTGTGCAGATTGCCGCTTTTCAGTCCCGGATACAGGTGCAGCAGGACGCGCTGCTGGTCGTTGACCGGCAGATGAGCTACATGCGTCAGCAGGTATCCGCCCGCATGATGACCCGCTACCAGAACAACTATCACTTCGGAGGGAGCCTCTGATGCTGGAAATCTACACGATAGCCGGCGGCGACTGGTTTCGGGGCAACCTGAATGCCATTGCCGCTTTCATGAGTACCGGTACCTGGTCCTCCATTGAGAAAATGTGTATCGCCTTTTCCGTACTGATTGTCGCCAGCAGCTGGGTGAAAAAGCACAACGTCATGGATCTGGTCGGCTGGGTGTTTGCCCTGACGCTGGTCTCGATGCTGGTCGTCATTCGCAAACCGGTGCAGATTATCGACTACAGTAATGTCTCTCAGGTCTATCAGGTCGACAATGTCCCGATAGGCCTGGCGATTCCTGCCTCACTGACAACACGCGTCGGGAATGCGCTGGTACAGAGCTATGAGATGATTTTCTCCCTGCCCGACAGCGTGACGTACAGCAAGACAGGGATGCTGTTTGGCAGTAATTTAATCGCTAAAAGCACCGACTTTTTATCGCAGAACCCGGAGATCACCACGTTGTTCTCTGACTATGTGCAGAACTGCGTCATGGGCGATATTTTTCTCAACCATAAGTATTCCTTTGAGGAGCTGATGGAATCTGCTGACCCGTACTCGCTGATATTTTCTCAGCCGAGTCCACTTCGTCAGGTTCCTAATAACAGCTATAAGTTTCTGGAGAAAGACTATATTGGCACCACGTTTATCAGCTGTCAGGTGGCGGCAACGGAGCTGAAGCAACGGCTGGCTCTGGATACCCAGACGGGCGGGAAAACCTGGAACTACTATGTGCGCCAGCTCTTTGGCGGCAAACCCAACCCGGACCTGCTGTTCAGCCAGATGATCGGTGACAGCTATAACTTCTTCTACAGCTCGGGGCAGAGCGCGGGACAGATAATCCGCCAGAATGTCACCATGAATGCACTGCGCAGCGGTATTCAGAGCTACGCGGCCCGCAGTGGTGATACGGCCAGCCTGGTGAACATCGCCAACACCTCTTCGCTGGAGAAACAACGCCTGGCACAGGCGACAATGGGCCACCAGGCATTACGCTCCCTGCCGTTGATGCAGACGGTGGTGATGGGGATCATGATTGGCCTGTTTCCGATCATGGTGATGGCCGCCATGTTCAACATGATGACAATGCAGGTCATCAAGGGTTACTTTTATGCGCTGATGTGGCTGCAGTCCTGGCCTCTGCTGTACGCCATTCTGAACAGCGCGATGGCGTATTATGCGAAGCAAAATGGAGTACCGGTGGTCCTGTCTGAACTCTCTCAGGTTCAGCTCAAGAACTCCGATATTGCGACAACTGCGGGCTACATCTCGATGATGATCCCCCCCTTAACCTGGGCCATGATTAAAAGTATGGGGGCAGGGTTTTCCAGCGCGTACAGTCATTTTGCCTCGTCGGGCCTCAGCTCGACGTCGCAGGCCTCTTCCAGCGTCGTGGACGGGAATTACTCGTTTTCGAATATGCAAACGGACAATGTCAGCGGAAACAGCTGGAACACCAACAGTTCAACGGCATTTGGACAGATGTCCCGGCAACTGGGGAACGGAGGCATGGGTACACAGACCCGGGATGGTTCGATGGTCTGGGACAGCAGCGGTGCGATGTCAAAACTGCCGGTGGATATTAATGTTGGCCGTCAGATAGCCAGTGCACAGCAGCAGATGGCACGTGAATCTGACGTCCAGGCAGAGAGCTCTCTGCAGGGCTATAACAGCAGCGTGACCAGTGCCTGGAACAGCCTGAAGCAATTTGGCACAAATATGGGGACCAGCGCGTCAACCACCACGGGGGCAGATAATACCGAGTCGTCGCAGGATTCAATGGCGAAAAGCAAAATGTGGAACGCGGTTGTTTCAAATGCAAAAGCCAACAACATAAGTAACGAACAGTCGTTCCAGAACTTGATGGATGAATCGACAAGGGGCTCAATCACGGGTGAAGCTTACGGTGGGGTGAAATGGAGCTCGGGAGATCAGCTTGCCGGTAAACTGGGTAAATTGGCTACAGGAGCCAGTATCGATGGAGGTCTGAAAGTTGCAGCAAGTGGTACTGCGGGCACGGGTTCAACTGATACTGTAGGGCAATCCGGCCGCCACTCAGTAGATACCAGACATGATACCAGTAGCCAGGCGGCGAAAGATTTTAAAGAGGGGGCTGACTACATCACCAGCCATAAAACCAGTACATCAGGTAACACGACAGATAATAATGCAAGCTCCCGCGTGGACCAGTTCTCTGCGTCACTTTCCAGTGCGAAAAACAGCTACGACCAATATACAAACAGCCGTACTCGCAGCCATGAATTTAGCGAAATGGCTTCTCGAACAGAGAGTATGAGCGGCCAGATGAGTGAGAATCTGACGCAGCAGTTTGCAAACTTTGTCCAACAACGGTCTCCACAGAATGCAGAAGCTATCCTGACAAATACCAGTTCGCCGGAAGTGGCAGCACAACGAGAATCGCTGGCCCGTGAATTTGTTAAGGCACAGGTAGAGCCTAAGGTTGATGGCGCCTATCAGGATGCGAGAGGCACAATCGGTCAGGGAATGCCTACTGTGTCAGGAGGTGGAGGGGCTGGTACCGTAGAAGCCGATTATAACCAGCACAGTGGCAGTATTGATGGAATGACGCATAATGCTGGAATCAAGGGTAATGTGGGTCAGACAGTGGGATCGATGGTGTCTCAAAACAAACAGGCACACGAGGAAAGCCGTCAGGGAATTCAGCAGCAGGGGGATGATGTGAAAACACAGCAGACCGGTCTGGAAAACCACCACAAAAAAGAAGGAAATAATTTTAGTGAGCAATATAATAAAGAGATAAGTTCTCAACGAGACACGTTGATAAGTGATACAACGGAAAAACTCAGGGAGAATGCCTTAAAGAGATCAAAAGATCTTGAAGATAAGCTCCCTTAGGATTTGGGGATAGAAGATGATAACTGAGAAAATTATTCAAAAAGAATTGGGCGTTTTAGTTAAAGTGCTAAGTTATAGTGGTTTGAAGTCGGTATCGTTTTGGAAAAGTGTATGGCCAGGGCTTATGCTTTGCAGTTGGTTTGTTTTTTGGCCGCTAATGTTTTTTAGTGGTCGATTATATTCACCTTTTAATATTAGTGAGGAGCGACTCGGAGTCGTCGTGTCTATAGGAACTTCTTTTGTTTTAGGATTGTTATCTTTAATTTTTATTGGTAGCGCTCGTTCTTTATATTTGTCTGCTCCGTACAGCTTTAGAATTAACTCGAAAATGTATTTTTTTCTCTCCAAGAAAATAAAAAGATACGCTGCCGTGTTTTCTTTTTGGTATGCTGTGCTTGTTGTCTTTTGTGCTTTATTTAATCTAAGTACGATATGTTTTTTGTCTGCAATCATTGCTTCAGTGATTGGTTTCTCTGTGTACATGAATATAGATTTTAATCGATATAAAATAAATGAGTTGGCATATATTTTAACACCATGTAAACGTGTTGGCGAAAGTATAATATCAACCAGTAGTAGTTTTGATGGCATAAAAATAGATGAGCATAATCCAGCAACAGGTCTTCCAATGAATGGTGGTGTTGATGTTGCGGGGAATCCATATGGTTACAGTAGACATGAGTAAGCTTTGAGTTGTAGTTTAAGTAAATGTGGTTTACTCGGCTGCTTATAAATTAAGCTGTCATTTGTATTTGTATTTGTATTTGTATTTGTATTTGTATTTGTGTTTTATGTGGGTGTTGCATTAATTGTCATTAGTTCACAGCACTCGCATGCTTATCCTAGATGTAAAATGAAAACTCTCAGGCCTATTAATTATGGTAGTTTATTAATAGGCTAAGAGTTTCTTTGGGTTATTATTGATTGTTCAAACCGTAATAAATTTATACCTTTCCCTTAAAATTCCTTTATAGTGAATGCGCATTCCGAAGAAATAAGAGAATGTGTATTCACTTATATTGATTATGTCTCAAGGATTCAGGATGAAACTAAATAAAATCATGGCTGTAATGGTCATCAGTTCAGCACTGGTGCTTTCCGGTTGTAGCGCAATGGGTACAGCAATTAAAAAGCGTAATCTGGATGTAAAAACACAGATGAGCGAAACAATCTGGCTGGAGCCGTCAAATAATAAGACCGTTTATCTGCAAATCAAAAATACCTCTGATAAAGATATGAGCGGGCTCCAGTCGAAAATCACCAGTACCGTCACAGCAAAAGGCTACCAGGTCGTCACTAATCCCGATACCGCGGGTTACTGGATTCAGGCAAATGTCCTGAAGGCCGATAAAATGGACCTGCGTGAAACCCAGGGCTGGCTAAGCCGGGGTTATGAAGGTGCGGCAACAGCGGCTGCGCTGGGTGCAGGGATCACCGCCTATAATTCCAGTTCAGCCGGCGCGACCCTCGGTGTCGGTCTGGCAGCTGGACTGGTAGGCATGGCGGCTGATGCGATGGTGGAAGACGTGAACTACACGATGATCACCGATGTTCAGATCTCCGAACGGGCCAAAACCCAGGTACAGACGGATAATGTCGCGGTATTACGCCAGGGTACCTCCGGTGCGAAAGTGCAAACCAGCACCGAAACCGGTAATCAGCATAAATACCAGACGCGCGTTGTCTCCAGTGCGAACAAAGTTAATCTCAAGTTCCCGGAAGCACAGCCTGTTCTGGAAGACCAGCTGGCTAAATCTATCGCGAATATTCTGTAAGTTTGCCACCTCACGGCCCGGGTATACCGGGCCAGACTGACATCGCCTCCCTGGCCTGTCAGGTTAATTCGACATTTAATCAGCTTATTCCTCCTCAGAACGGTGAGCAGTTGCACAATTTATTTGTGCATCTGTGAGGCGTTGCCGCCATCGGCGGAGTTATTTCATCTTTTTTAATTTAGAGGTTATATATGGCAACATCTGAATCTGCCAGATCTGTTGATACGCATGAATTGATGCCGAGTGATTTTTATCCGCACCCCTCAGAGGGTGGCGCTTATTCCTCATCGCAACAGAGTGTCCCGACTTTCGTTGATGACTATGTTGTGTATTTCGGCGGTGCATTTGTTATTGTGTTCTTTGTTTTGATAATATTATTCTTGTCCCGAAAAAATACTTCTTTACACACGAAAAGTAAGCGTGATGCTTTGCCTGTCAATCCCGATAAAAAGCCTGAAGGATGGAGCCAGCCAGAATATTTCCAGCTCTCCTTATGTGTGGAAGGGCCGGCAGACGCTGATGATTCCGTCTTTTCTTCTCTCGCCTCTCGTGTTGTCCGCGAAGCTGAAAATCTGTATATCCCCGGCGTCAATCGCCGCGACAGCTCTGACGGTGAGTTTGCCTGGTCTGTGCAGACTAAATTTCCTTCTGACAAGCTGTGCGGCTCCTGGCTTTCTCCGGGGACAGGCTGGTTTGAACGTCCGGATATCATTGAACGTCCCGTGAAATGGCTCTGCGTCTGCCTGCAATATACGGCTGAAACATCGCCATCCGCACTCCATTCCCTTGTTGATGAGGCCGGACGGCAGGTAGCGAAATCGTACCTCAAAGGCGGACATTGTCACGGCTCTGAGGGCTATACCTTCTGCATACGTAGCTTCTGAATGATTGCAGCGGATGAGGACCCGCAACAATGCTGTGATGACATTTTCTGTAGTGATGTATTTCCTTTGATTCATCTGTTCCCCCCCGGCTGTATTAATTTAATGACGGATTATTGCCATGAGTTTTAATGCCAAAGATATGACGCAAGGCGGTCAGATTGCCAATATGCGATTTCGCATGTTTGGCCAGATTGCCAATATTATATTCTATGTGCTTTTTATTATTTTCTGGGTGTTGTGCGGGTTGATGTTGATGTACCGGCTCAGCTGGCAAACTTTCGTTAACGGCTGCGTCTACTGGTGGTGTACGACACTGGCGCCCATGCGCGATATTATTCGCTCCCAGCCGGTCTATACGATTAACTATTATGGGAAATCGCTGGAATATAATTCGGAGCAAATCCTTGCCGATAAATATACCATCTGGTGCGGTGAGCAGCTCTGGACCAGCTTCGTTTTTGCCGCCATAGTGTCGTTGACCGTCTGTATTGTGACGTTCTTTGTCGCCAGTTGGGTGCTGGGGCGCCAGGGGAAACAGCAAAGCGAAGATGAGAATACCGGGGGCCGCCAGCTATCCGATAAACCAAAAGAAGTGGCCCGCCAGATGAAACGCGATGGGGTGGCCTCCGATATTAAAATTGGCGATCTGCCTATTCTTAAACACTCTGAAATCCAGAACTTCTGTCTTCACGGTACGGTTGGCTCAGGTAAATCCGAAGTCATCCGCCGGCTGCTGAATTACGTGCGTGCACGCGGTGATATGGCCATTATTTACGACCGCTCCTGTGAGTTCGTCAAAAGCTATTACGACCCGTCACTGGATAAAATCCTTAACCCACTGGATTCCCGCTGTGCAGCCTGGGATATATGGCGCGAATGCCTGACACTACCGGATTTTGATAACGTCTCTAATACGCTGATTCCGATGGGCACTAAAGAGGACCCGTTCTGGCAGGGCTCCGGCCGCACCATATTTTCCGAAGGTGCGTACCTGATGCGCGAGGATAAAGACCGTAGCTACGAAAAGCTGGTTGATACCATGCTGTCCATCAAAATCGACAAGCTGCGCGCGTACCTGAAAAACACGCCGGCCGCCAACCTGGTTGAGGAGAAAATTGAGAAAACGGCCATCTCCATTCGTGCCGTACTGACCAACTACGTTAAAGCCATTCGCTATCTGCAGGGGATCGAGAAAAACGGTGAGCCGTTCACTATCCGCGACTGGATGCGGGGCGTACGTGAGGACCAGCCCAACGGCTGGTTGTTTATCTCCTCCAACGCTGACACGCATGCGTCACTGAAGCCGGTTATCTCGATGTGGTTGTCTATCGCCATCCGCGGCCTGCTGGGGATGGGTGAGAACCGTAACCGGCGCGTGTGGATTTTTGCGGATGAGCTCCCCACGTTGCACAAGCTGCCGGACCTGGTCGAGATCCTGCCGGAAGCGCGTAAGTTCGGCGGCTGTTATGTGTTTGGTATCCAGTCTTATGCCCAGCTTGAAGATATTTACGGGGTGAAGCCCGCGGCGACGCTGTTCGACGTGATGAACACCCGGGCCTTTTTCCGCTCCCCGAGTAAAGAGATTGCTGAGTTTGCCGCCGGTGAAATCGGTGAGAAAGAAATCCTCAAGGCCAGCGAGCAGTATTCCTACGGGGCTGACCCGGTACGTGACGGTGTGTCGACCGGGAAAGAAAAAGAGCGGGAAACGCTGGTCAGCTATTCTGATGTGCAGACGCTGCCTGACCTCTCCTGCTACGTTACGCTGCCGGGGCCGTACCCGGCCGTGAAGCTGGCCCTCAAATACAAACCGCGGCCGAAAATTGCGGAAGGCTTTATTCAGCGCAATCTCGATACGCGGGTGGATGCAAGGCTCAATGCTCTGCTGGAAGCCCGGGAGGCCGAAGGCAGTCTTGCCCGGACGCTGTTTACGCCAGATGCACCGGCGCCTGAGCTGGCGGAGAAAGACGAAAAAGTCGGGAATCCGCCTGAGCAGAGTCAGCCTGCGGAAAGCAGCGGAACGTCTGCGACGGTAAAAGTACCGTCAACGGCGAAAACGCCGGAAGCCGATGAATCCGGTCAATCACCTGAAGTTTCTAATCCTGCTGCACTGCTCACGAAAGTGGTGACTGTTCCGTTAACCCGCCCCAGGCCTGCTGCAGCGACGGGCACGGCTGCAGTGGCATCCGCTACCGATGTTCCTGCTACACCTGCAGGAGGGACAGAGCAGGCGCTGGAGACGCAGCCTGCAGAGCAGGGACAGGACATGCTGCCTCCTGGTGTGAACGAATACGGCGAAATCGATGATATGCACGCATGGGACGAGTGGCAGTCGGGAGAGCAGACACAGCGTGACATGCAGCGACGTGAAGAGGTCAATATCAATCACAGCCACCGCCGCGATGAGCAGGATGATATCGAGATTGGAGGGAACTTCTGATGCTGAGTTTCAGCCAGGTTAAATCGGCGGGCAGTGCCGGTAACTACTACACAGAGAAAGACAATTACTACGTCATCGGCAGCATGGAGGAGCGCTGGCAGGGAAAAGGCGCGGAAGCTCTGGGGCTGGAGGGGAAGGTAGATAAGCAGGTCTTTACAGAGCTGCTGCAGGGAAAACTCCCTGACGGCAGCGACCTGACCCGGATGCAGGATGGCGTCAATAAGCACCGACCCGGTTACGACCTGACGTTCTCGGCACCGAAGAGTGTATCGATGCTGGCCATGCTGGGTGGAGATAAGCGTCTTATCGACGCCCATAACCGGGCAGTCACCGTGGCACTGAATCAGGTTGAATCCCTGGCATCAACACGGGTACAGAAAGACGGCGTGTCGGAAACAGTCCTGACCAACAATCTTATTATCGCCCGGTTTAACCACGATACGTCGCGCGCGCAGGAGCCACAGATACACACGCACAGCGTGGTTATCAATGCGACGCAGAACGGAGATAAATGGCAGACGCTGGGCAGCGATACCGTCGGTAAAACCGGGTTTTCCGAAAACATACTGGCCAACCGCATCGCTTTCGGAAAGATATACCAGAGCACTCTCCGGGCCGATGTTGAGTCGATGGGTTACAAGACAGTGGATGCGGGTAAGCATGGCATGTGGGAGATGGAGGGCGTGCCGGTTGAGTCTTTTTCCACGCGCAGTCAGGAGCTCAGGGAGGCAGCCGGACCTGATGCCTCCCTGAAGTCCCGGGATGTGGCCGCGCTCGATACCCGCAAGTCGAAGGAAGCTATCGACCCGGCAGAGAAGATGGTGGAGTGGATGAACACGCTGAAGGAGACCGGGTTCGACATCCGGGGCTATCGTGAAGCCGCCGATACTCGGGCAAAGGAACTGGCCAGCGCGCCTGCTGCGCCGGTGAAAACGGACGTCCCCGATATCAGCGATGTGGTGACGAAGGCGATTGCCGGTCTCAGCGACCGCAAGGTGCAGTTCACGTATGCCGACCTGCTGGCCCGCACAGTCAGCCAGCTGGAAGCCAAACCCGGTGTGTTCGAGCAGACGAGGACCGGTATCGATGCGGCGATCGAACGCGAGCAGTTGATCCCGCTCGACCGCGAGAAAGGCCTCTTTACCTCAAACATCCATGTCCTGGACGAATTATCCGTTAAAGCGCTGAGCCAGGAGATCCAGCGCCAGAATCATGTTTCCGTTACGCCAGATACCGCTGTTGTGCGCCAGTCACCGTTCAGCGATGCCGTCAGTGTGCTGGCCCAGGACCGGCCAACAATGGGGATTGTCTCCGGCCAGGGCGGCGCGGCTGGCCAGCGTGAGCGGGTGGCTGAGTTAACCCTGATGGCCCGGGAGCAAGGGCGAGATGTGCACATCATTGCGGCTGACAACCGATCGCGGGAGTTTCTGTCTGCGGATGCGCGGCTGGCAGGGGAAACGGTGACCGGGAAATCTGCCCTGCAGGACGGAACCGCCTTCATCCCGGGCGGGACACTTATCGTTGACCAGGCGGAGAAGATGAGCCTGAAGGAAACGTTGTCCATGCTGGATGGCGCCATGCGTCATAACGTTCAGGTCCTGCTCTCCGACAGTGGGAAGCGCAGCGGTACCGGCAGCGCGCTGACAGTACTGAAAGAGAGCGGAGTCAATACGTATCGCTGGCAGGGCGGAAAGCAGGCGACTGCGGACATCATCAGTGAGCCGGAAAAGGGCGCGCGTTACAGCCGCCTGGCGCAGGAGTTTGCCGCCAGCGTACGCGAAGGGCAGGAAAGCGTGGCGCAAATCAGCGGGAGCCGTGAACAGGGCATACTGAACGGGCTCATCCGGGAAACGCTCAAAAGTGAGGGCGTACTGGGTGAGAAGGATATGACGGTCACCGCGCTGACGCCGGTCTGGCT
Source organism: Klebsiella sp. RHBSTW-00484 (assembly GCF_013705725.1). Lineage (NCBI taxonomy): Bacteria > Pseudomonadati > Pseudomonadota > Gammaproteobacteria > Enterobacterales > Enterobacteriaceae > Klebsiella > Klebsiella sp. RHBSTW-00484. The sequence goes on from NZ_CP055484.1 coordinate 66,556, forward strand.
GGACAGCAAAAGTCGCGGTGTCCGGGACTACTACCGGGAAGGGATGGTGATGGAGCGCTGGGACCCGGAAACCCGACAGCATGACCGCTTTGTGATCGATCGGGTGACCGCCAGCAGCAATATGCTGACCCTCAGGGACAAAGAGGGGGAACGTCTGGACATGAAGGTTTCTGCCGTCGACAGCCAGTGGACGTTATTCCGGGCCGACAAACTGACGGTGGCTGAAGGTGAACGTCTGGCCGTGCTGGGGAAGATACCCGACACGCGCCTGAAAGGCGGCGAGAGCGTCACGGTGCTGAAGGCGGAGGAAGGGCAGCTGACGGTGCAGCGTCCCGGACAGAAAACCACCCAGTCGCTTTCTGTAGGCAGCAGCCCGTTCGACGGTATCAAGGTCGGGCACGGATGGGTGGAAAGTCCTGGCCGCTCGGTCAGCGAAACGGCGACGGTCTTTGCCTCGGTGACGCAACGTGAGCTGGATAACGCCACGCTGAACCAGCTGGCGCAGAGCGGGAGCCACATCCGGCTGTACTCGGCGCAGGGTACTGCCCGCACGACAGAGAAGCTGGCCCGGCATACCGCCTTCAGTGTGGTGTCTGAGCAGCTGAAGGCCCGTTCAGGCGAGACAGACCTGGATGCAGCCATCGCATCACAGAAAGCCGGGCTGCACACCCCCGCAGAGCAGGTCATTCACCTTTCCATTCCTTTACTGGAAAGTGAGGAGCTGACCTTCACGCGCCCGCAACTGTTGGCCACCGCGCTGGAAACCGGCGGAGGTAAGGTTCCGATGACGGAGATAGACGCGACCATTCAGTCGCAGATTCAGGCCGGCAGTCTGCTGAATGTGCCGGTGGCCCCAGGCCACGGCAATGACCTGCTGATTTCCCGCCAGACCTGGGATGCCGAGAAAAGCATTCTGACAAAGGTGCTGGAAGGAAAAGAGGCCGTTGCACCCCTGATGGACAATGTACCGGGAAGCCTGATGACGGACCTGACGTCAGGGCAGCGTGCTTCCACCCGGATGATACTGGAGACCACGGACCGGTTCACGGTGGTTCAGGGCTATGCCGGGGTGGGGAAAACCACCCAGTTCCGGGCCGTGACGGGGGCCATCAGTCTGCTGCCGGAAGCGACCCGGCCTCGGGTCATCGGTCTCGGTCCGACACACCGTGCGGTCGGGGAAATGCAGAGCGCCGGCGTGGATGCGCAGACTACCGCCTCGTTCCTGCATGACACGCAGCTCCTGCAGCGTAATGGCCAGACACCGGATTTCAGCAACACGTTGTTCCTGCTCGACGAGAGCTCAATGGTGGGGCTGGCCGATACCGCGAAGGCGCTCTCCCTGATTGCGGCCGGGGGAGGACGGGCGGTGCTCAGCGGCGATACCGACCAGCTGCAGTCCATTGCACCGGGCCAGCCGTTCCGGCTGATGCAGCAGCGCAGCGCCGCCGACGTCGCCATTATGAAAGAGATTGTGCGCCAGGTACCTGAGTTGCGACCGGCGGTCTACAGCCTGATTGACCGGGACGTGAACCGCGCGCTGGCGACGATTGAGCAGGTTACACCGGAACAGGTGCCGCGAAAAGACGGGGCCTGGGTGCCCGAAAACTCCGTGGTGGAATTCACCCCCGCACAGGAGGAGGCGATACAGAAAGCGCTGAACAAGGGTGAAAGTGTGCCGGCAGGTCAGCCCACCACGCTGTATGAGGCACTGGTGAAGGACTATGCCGACCGTACCCCGGAGGCGCAGTCACAGACGCTGATTATCACCCATCTGAATGATGACCGGCGGGTGCTGAACAGTCTGATTCATGACGCGAGGCGGGACAATGGTGAAGTGGGCAGAGAGGAAGTCACTCTGCCGGTACTGGTGACGAGCAACATCCGTGACGGAGAGCTGCGCAGACTGTCGACCTGGACGGCTCATAAGGGAGCCGTTGCCCTGGTCGATAATGTCTACCACCGTATCGGGAGCGTGGATAAGGAGAACCAGCTTATCACGCTGATGGATGGTGAAGGGAAAGAACGGCTTATTTCACCCCGGGAGGCGTTGGCTGAAGGTGTCACGCTCTACCGTGAGCAAGAGATTACAGTGTCTCAGGGGGACAAAATGCGCTTCAGCAAGAGTGACACGGAACGCGGCTATGTGGCCAACAGTGTGTGGGAGGTGAAATCCGTTTCAGGTGACAGTGTCACGCTGTCTGACGGCAAAAGCACCCGCACGCTGAACCCGAAGGCTGATCAAGCGCAGCAACATATCGACCTTGCCTACGCCATCACCGCGCATGGTGCGCAGGGGGCCAGTGAACCGTTTGCCATCGCACTGGAGGGCGTGGCCGGTGGCCGGGAACGGATGGCCAGCTTTGAATCCGCCTATGTCGGGTTATCACGTATGAAACAACATGTCCAGGTGTATACCGACAACCGTGAGGGCTGGATAAAGGCCATAAATAATTCACCAGAGAAAGCGACAGCCCACGATATTCTGGAGCCGCGTAACGACCGGGCCGTGAAAACGGCCGGCCAGCTGTTCAGCCGGGCACGAGCGCTGGATGAGGCGGCTGCAGGCCGGGCCGCCCTGCAGCAGTCCGGTCTGGCGCGCGGGCAGTCCCCGGGAAAATTCATTTCACCGGGCAAAAAGTACCCGCAGCCGCACGTGGCGCTGCCGGCGTTCGACAAAAACGGGAAAGACGCCGGCATCTGGCTCAGCCCGCTGACGGATAACGACGGACGTCTGCAGGTGATCGGCGGTGAGGGGCGCATCATGGGCAATGAAGATGCCCGCTTTGTGGCGCTGCAGAACAGTCGCAACGGCGAAAGTCTTCTGGCCGGGAATATGGGCGAAGGCGTCAGGATCGCACGCGATAACCCCGACAGCGGGGTGGTGGTCCGGCTTGCCGGAGATGACCGCCCCTGGAACCCGGAGGCCATCACCGGCGGTCGCATCTGGGCTGATCCCCTGCCGAATCCTCCGATCAATGATACCGGTACTGACATCCCGCTCCCGCCAGAGGTTCTGGCACAGCGGGCCGCAGAAGAGGCACAGCGCCGGGAGATGGAAAGACAGACGGAGCAGGCGACCCGGGAAGTGTCCGGAGAGGAGAAGAAAGCGGGCGAGCCGGGCGAGCGGATAAAAGAGGTTATCGGGGACGTCATTCGGGGTCTCGAACGTGACCGGCCAGGAGAGGAGAAAACGGTGCTGCCGGACGATCCGCAGACCCGGCGTCAGGAAGCGGCCGTTCAGCAGGTGGTATCAGAGAGCCTGCAGCGGGACCGTCTGCAGCAGATGGAGCGGGATATGGTTCGTGATCTCAATCGTGAGAAAACGCTTGGGGGCGACTGACGCGCCGGCGGCTTGTCTGCCCCGGCATTCTCCCCGATTAAAATCGGGTACCCTGCCGGGGCGCTGATAAAAGGAAAGGAATATGACAATGTACGAAACCCGCCTCAATGCCGTCGATCGCTGGCTGCAGGGGCTGCTGACCTGGACGCCTGGACAGACGGATATCATCAAAACGGTGGCGCTGGTGCTGATGATTGTCGATCACACCGGTTTGCTGCTGGCCGGGAATAATGAACTCATGCGTCTTCTGGGGAGAGGCTGCTTTCCCCTGTTTGGTCTGGTCTGGGGAATGAACCTGGCGCGCCACGGGGCCATCCGCCAGACACAGCTGAACAGCCTGTGGTGCTGGGCGCTGATCGCCCAGGGCTCCTTTATTCTCATCGGGTACCCGTGGTACATGGGGAATATCCTGTTTAGCTTTGCGGTCACCGGCCAGGCGCTGCGCTGGTTCAGTCTGCAGACCCGCAATGATATTCTGCTGGCGATCGCCATTGTAGTGGCTTGGCTCCCCTTATCTGCCGACAGCTACGGTCTGGCCGGGGTCTTCATGCTGATCAACAGCTGGCGGCTTTGTCGGGCGAAAGAGCCTGTAGAACGGATCGGGTATGCCGTGCTGTGGGCTGTCATGGTACTACTGATGAATGCCCATGATATTACCCAGGCCATTGCCAGCCTGATGGTCGCTTTGCTGGCCCTGGCGGTCTGTTCTGACCTCGGTCGTTCTGTTCCGCGCTTCTGGCCGCGGCACTTTTTTGTGATGTTTTATGCCGTGCATCTGGCGGTGCTGGGGATAGTGGCGACGATGTAAAAAAAAACCGGACAGAGGTCCGGGGAGCGGGAACAGTATCCGTAAGTGTGACAAAGGGAACATCATCGCTGTGACCAGTGCAGCCTGAGATGAAACGATGATGCCGTTAGCGTATCGTATACCCCAGACCTGAAGCTTTAATTGATATGGCCCCTTATGAGTGAAGAAAAACGTCCGGTACTGAGCCTGAAACGCAAACCAGCCACAGATAATGCAGGAGCGAACAACAACACGGGCACCCCTGATGTTGTGGTGCGCCGCAAAAAAGTGGTGGTGGTGTCGACCCCGCCCGCCTGGAAGGTCAAAAAAGAGAAGCTTGAGAAAAAGGCCGCTGAAGCCGCAGCGCGAAAAACTGTGCCGGTCATGGCCAAAGCCTTAAAGGTACCGCCTCCGGTCCGGTATCTCCGCTTACTGCCTCCGGAACAGGCCATCATGACTCTGAAGGCATTCTGGCCACAGTTGTTCGACGGTGACTCACCCCGTCTGCTGGCGACGGGGATGCGTGAACAGCTGTTTGCCGATATCGCGGGGCGCGACCTGCCGCTGTCGCATAAACAGGTGATTAAGTGCCTGAAAAGCCTGACCCGGTCGGCAGGTTATCTGTCCCGGATGCGGGAAGGTGCCTCCCGCTATGACCTGCAGGGGAATGTGGTGGCTACGGTCACTGCTGATGAAGCGCACTACGCCAGTGAGCGCATGATGAAAGAGCTGTTACGCGCTGAACGAAAGATGAGTCAGACCGTTTAATTCTTTTCAGTTCGCTCAGATTAAATATCAGTACGTCCACAGCTAATGGGTATCACATCCATTAGCTGAATGGTATTCGTCACAAATAAGAGAGTCAATAATATGAAAACCCTTATTATATCCATGCTTAACCTGTTAAAGGAATAAAAATGAAATTCAAATTCGGATTGTATTTTCTGCTCCCGTTTATTTCGGCTGTCGCTTTTAATACCAGTTTTGCTCAGAATAATGAACCAGATAAAACGTTTTCCGCCGCCCAGGAAAAAAGAATCGGGGAAATCGCAGCGGATTATCTGCGTGCTCATCCTGAAATACTGATTCAGATGAGTGAGAAACTTCAGCAGGAGCAGGAGGCGAAACAGACCCGCGGTCTTAAATCCACTGCACTGGAACAGCAGGCTAACATTCTGGGTAATAAAAATATCCCCTCCTGGGGTCCCGGGGACGGAAAGGTGATGGTGGTTGAATTCTTTGACTACCAGTGCATCTGGTGCAGCCGGTTCGCACCCGAACTGGAGAAGGTCATCGGGGGCAACACGGACGTGCGTTACTTCTTTATGGAGTGGCCGGTGTTTGGTAGCCGGTGGCCTGCATCATTGCTGGCGGCGAAAACCGGCCTGCAGGTCTGGAAAGAAAAGGGCTCGGAGGCTTACAGGAGCTATCACAATGCGGTTTATGGTACAGGACTGAATGAAGGGAAACTGACGCAGGAGATTATCGAAAAGGTTTCTGGTCATATTAAATTTAAGCAGAATACGATTGATGAGATAAATACCACACTGAAAAATATTAATGATATCGCCACGGCGACGGGATTAACCGGAACGCCAGGTATTATTGTGATGCCGGTGAAGGGCGCGACGGAAGAAAACGTCACGGTCTTTTCCGGAATGACTGAAGCACAGAATGTTCAGGCGGCTATAAATAAATCCCGACAATAACAAGTTACTGTTGTCTCTTCTGAATGGAAGAGGATGTCTCTTAAAACAAAAAGGCACACTGCTGTATGTTGTTCGTCGTACTAACGGACTGGTATTCTGGCAGTCGGTCCCGGTGGAGTCTGGAGAGTTATGTCTGAGAATATCATTGCGCTGGTTGATTATGAAAATATCGGAACGCTTGAAAATGTAATGTTGTCGCGTTATGAACGTCTTATTTTGTTTACCGGGTCTCAGCAGGAGTTTATTCGTTTTCCGTCCGTAACACATGCCGGTAATATATCGGTCAGTGTGTTTCAGGCGCCCTGCGTGTCGAAAAATAATGTCGATTTCCACCTGGTACTTGAGCTGGGACGACTCAGCGTCACCGCTCCGGAAGATACGATGTTTCATGTTATATCGAATGATAAAGGGTATGACAGCGTGATTGCATTGCTCTGCAGGACAGGGCGACGATGTTGTCGTATACCCTCACCACGTTCAGCAGAGAAGGCGAAAACGGTGTCTGCGCTCATCAGCAACGATGAGGTGCTACGCCTGACCGATAAAATACAGTCATTGAGTAAAAAGTCTGCGGTAAACCGACCTGTAAGCACCTCGTCACTGATGAATTATATTAAATGTCATTCCGGTAACATCAGAAATACAGCGATTTTAAATCAGGTCAGGGACGAATTAATCAGGCGAGGCGTGATTGCCGTTTATGAAAAAACGGTGGTCTGGCGCTAATGAAATAAATAAGCAGGTTGTGATTATCTTTCTTGTCTAAAAAGTATTCTTGTCTAAAAAGGAATGAGTATGTTCAGCTATTTCATGCTGCGCACTGAGCAGCAGTTATTTTGTTATTTATACGGGGGCGCGCTGGCACTGTCTCTGCAACTCTTATTTTCTCCCTCTTTTCCGGGAAATGGATTTATCCTGGTATCACTGCCCGTTGCACTATTCTGGGCCGGGCTGGCCCTGTATACGCGGCACATCGACCAGATGAGGAAGCCTGATGTCTCGCCGCTCGTCAGTATCCGTGACGGCATCCAGGTGGTGGCCATGCTTCCGCGGCATGAGAAAGCGCGGCTTGAATGGAAGATTCTGCAGGATGATGAGGTGTACCGCCGTCAGATGCACGCTCTTTTAAACCTGATGCAACGGGTTATCAGTCGGGGATTTCTGTATGCGCCGGCAGTGATACTGGCGGGCGCTGGCGTGCTTGTCTGGGGGGTTCCGCAGGCCGGTGTCCGGCTGGTGACCGCCCTTCGGAATATGTCCCCCGGAGAGCTTATGCATCAGACCGGCTTCATCATTCGCTATGTGCTGATGATTTCTGCCATATCGGTCCTGATAGCAGACATTGTGGCCGGTCAGGGTCTGCCAAATGCCTTCCGGCGCGCGTTGCTGGATCGGTTGCCGGCAGAGGCCTGGCGTATCCCCAGAGGGACAGAACGATGAGGAGACTGCGCAGTAAACACATCGGAAAAAATATGTCCACAAAGGAAGAAGCAACATGGCAAAGATATTAATGATGACAGGCAGTGCCGTTGTTGTGCTGAGTCTGCTGGGGTTCCTGGTGCTGTTTCTGAAGGAACGTGCAACAGGGAAGACATCCCCGGTCCTACAAGCGCTGAAAGCGGCGGGTATTCGTACCGGAGAGGCTGAACAGAGACTGTGTCGCCAGCGGGTCTGGATGGGTAATGACACGCTGATGACGCCCCGGGAACAACATTTTTTCCGGGCATTGCTGAAACATACCGACCGGAAACACTGGCTGCTGTGCCCGCAGGTGCGAGTGGCGGATATCGCCAGCCTGGCACCCCATATCAGGCCCCGCTCCCGGACCTGGTGGCAGCTGTTCCGGATGGTGTCACAGTGGCACTGCGATGTGGTGGTGGTGGATATCAGGACCTTTGCCATTGTGGCCGCCATCGAGCTGGATGATGCGTCGCATCTGAAAAAACACCGGGTTCGCCGGGATATCCTGCTGGAAGAAGTACTCAGGCAGGCGGGCATTCCGCTGCTGAGAGACCGGGATGCTGAAAAGCTGGTCAGACAGATCAGGGAATTTTTAATACGTCGGGAAACTGAAACTATCACCACACCATTGACGGTGGTCAGGGGAGAATACAAAGGATGAAAAGGAAAATAGCAGTAATAAACAGAACCCGTGTCCGCACAGGATTTGTGGCCGGAGTCCTCAGCCTGAGCCTGTTAGCGCTGGCGCCGGCAGTCGACGCCGCGACCATCGAGACAGGTTTTTCTCCGGAAGGCACAGCCCTGCAGTTGGTCCTGAAGACCCTCGATTCCGCGCAGCAGGAAATCCGGCTGATGGGGTATTCCTTCACCTCCCCGGAGGTGGTTCGCTCACTCATCGCGGCGAAACAACGTGGGGTGGATGTCCGCGTGGTGCTGGACCAGAAGGCGAATAGCGGAAAAGCCAGCGTAGCCGCCCTGAACCTGCTGGCCAGCGCGGGCATTCCGGTTCGTACGGTCAGCGCCTACAAGATTTTGCACGACAAAGTGATCGTCGCGGACAGGCGCAATACAGAGGCCGGCTCGTTCAATTTCAGCCGTGCCGCTGACCGTTCGAATTCAGAGAATGTGCTGGTTGTATGGGATGACTCGGCTGTTGCCCGGCGCTACCTGCAGCACTGGTCGTCTCGCTGGTCACAGGGAACGGACTGGAAACAGACATACTGACATCGCCATAAACGATCCCCGGACGTAAACCGTGCGCCAACGCGGGTTACGTCCATAAAGTAAGTCGCTGAATTCTGATATCTGTAGTATTCTCTGCAAACGATCCTTTTTTAGATCTTTGAGGAGGCAGAGATGTCACAGGTCGTAAGCGCGGTTACTTCCTCAACGAAAGCAAAACGCAGTTACCGAAAAGGCAGTCCGAGGAGTGCTGTAGAACGTCAGCAGAGTCATCTTGCCAGAAAGAAAGAAACGCATAAGGAAATGCGGGTGTACGTCACAAGCGAAATTAAAGATGAATTTCGACTGATGTGTGAAACCAAAGGCGTGACCCAATCAGAGATGATTGAAAAGCTCATAAAAGAGGCAGTTAACCAGCATGGTTGCCTTGTTAAGGATTGACGTTCTTGTGAGTTTCGACGGTAGGTGCTAGATTACTGATCGTTTGGTATTTTATGGCTGGCCACGCCGTAAGGTGGCAGGGAACTGGTTCTGATGAGGTGTCTACCCGGAGCCGGAAAAGACAAAACCCCGATAATCTTCGATAAGTTTGGCGACTGAGAAGATTACCGGGGCCTTCATAAACTGCATAGAAGCTGTTGCTCTATGCAGGGAGTATAGTTTTATGCTCAGAAAACTGCAATACCCGTTTCTGTGCCATTTGCTCCTTCCGTGCAACATAAGCGCGGGATGGTGTGACTGAACAGCACAATCCGCAACACTGGAGTCAGCTGGATACGGAAGAACAGATCCGTTTCTGGCAGGGCGTTGAAGATGGCCACGTTGAATCTTTTCTGGTTTCCCCGGAAAAGAAGCGTACCCGTCGTCGTCGTGGTGAGCACTCCACCAAACCCAAATGCGAAAACCCGTCCTGGTTCCGGCCATCTCACTATAAGGCGCTCGGTGGCCAGCTTGGCCACGCCTATAACCGTCTGGTGAAGAAAGATCCGCTCACGGGGCAACACAGCCTGCGCATGCATATGTCCCTGCACCCATTCTATGTCCGGGAACGTCAGCGCGCCGGGCGAAAATATGCTTTCCGTCCTGAAAAACAGCGTCTCCTCGATGCGCTGTGGCCGGTGCTGGTCAGCTTCTGTGATGCCGGTAAACACACGGTAGGGATGTGCGTGTCCAGGCTGGCCAGAGAGCTCAGTCCGAAAGACGGCAAAGGTAAAGTCATTCCGGAAACTGAAGTGACCATTCGCCGGGTTTCGGCGCTGATAGCCGAGCAGGTCCGCTTTGGTGTCCTGGGGGTGTCAGAAGAAACCGCCTGGGATCGGGAGTCCCGTAAACGTCTGCCAAAGTACGTGTGGATCACCGCCGCCGGCTTCAGGATGCTGGGCGTTGATTTGATGAAGCTGCAGGAGCAGCAGCAGAAGAAACTGCGCGAAAGCGAGGAACGTCAGGCACTCATTAAAGAGGGCATGTTAGGCGAGCATGAGGATATTTCTGTCCATAAGGCGCGTAAGCGCTGGTATGAGCAGCGTAGTCGTGAGGCCCTGCAGTATCGTCGTGCACAAGGCGCGGCACGCAAACGCGCCAACCGCCTGGCCAGAATGCCCCGGGACCGCCAGGTCTATGAGATGACCTGCTGGCTGAAGAAGACGCTGCCGGCAGACGAGCTCTATGGCTATTCTGAGAACAAGCTTGAGCAGCTGGCGGTACAGCATCTCTATCAGCTGGAACTCTCGCTGAGCCATCCAGCGCCGCATTAGTCCGGCCAGCCAAAATTTGTAAAAAAATAGCCCCTCCGGGGCTTTTTGTGCTGGTATTTTTTGGCCATTTTTGTCTTTCCTTCCTTTTCCCGCCTGAGTTTTTCTCTTTCCCTGATGATTTCGCCGGCATGCTGGCCATCAAACGCCCCCACGTGATCAGTTATCCACAAAAATCCGCAAATAGATAAATGAGAGAATCTGCAAATAAATAACAGGAAACCCGCAATACAGTCTTAACCCAGTATTTTTATCCCCTGCATTGCAAGCAGCAGGGAGATCTTTTGTCTCTGAACACCATTGTGAATAAATCAAAAAGGCCTTCGCTTACAGCGGCCGCAAGCGTCCACGTCGCTCAGAACCAGAAGTGCCTCCCGCCGCTATGCGGCGGGCATAGGCACAACACATAATTTAGTTACATCATCCGGTTAGATTCCCCGTGAACCGCACCAGCGCAATCCTCAGCACCGCACATACCACTCAGAACACCGCAGAAACCTCGCCTCCCACCACCGGAGAACGCTGACGCTTCAACAACATATGTGCCCCCTCCCCACCACTGAAAAGCGCCGCCGCCCCCGGCCAAAGGCCGGGGAAGACATCGCTTTTAATGATGGGTGTTGTAACTACAGGTTCGTCATCGCTGTGAGTAGTGCTGCGGTGAGGTCCGGGGTACACGCTCGTAAGCGCCTGAACGGCGCCAACGCGGAGATACGCCCCGACTGCGGCTCACGCCTTGTCGTGACCACTCCGACCGCGTATAGCAGCTCCTGAAACGTTATTTGTGGGTATAGCTTATCAGGGCGGGGGGGGGCGATTGGCAGAACCTATCAAACCGTAGCCGGCTACGCCGGGCTTCGGCGCCACTCACTTTCCGTTCACCAATGAACATCAGCTGGCGCCTTTTTAACTTCAGCCCCAGCTGGACCCTCTGTACCGCAGAGCGGCATTTTACCTTATCACCTCATGCTATCAGACTCATCACCTATACTTTTTGTCTGGCCACCGGAGGTAACTATGTGCGGACGTTTTTCTCAGTCAATGACGCGGGAAGATTATCTTTCTCTCCTCGCCGATGAAGCCGATCGAGATATTGCCTACGACCCCGAACCAATCGGTCGCTTCAACGTGGCGCCAGGTACCCGGGTTTTATTGCTGAGCGAACGTGACGAACAGCTCGGGTCCGCTTGGAAAAAGGAAATTATCCTACGTTAAGCGTTTTAAGCTAACGGGTGATTTCGTTCCATTGAGCGCGAACCCCTGACCGTAAGGGATGTACGAAATGATCCGGCTGTCCGTTAATGGTTTTGCTTACTTTCGGACATGTTGTCTACATGCTGTACGTAATCGTTCGGTTTCGGACGTTTAAGTCACATGCACGTTAACTGTCGGTATTCATCGCCTCACTAGTACTACTCTGCTAGTTCATCATGTTCTTCGAGAGCATATTCAAAATCGGCAACAAGCAAGAAATTTTCTATCCTATAAGCCTGATTTAACTTAATTCGTTGGTATCTTTCGTTCAATAATCGCCATGCTGTTTTCCGTAGTACCATCGGTACGGATTCATCTTTTAAAGTACGCATGAGCACAGAACAGGTTGTCAGAAAAGCAGCGTCCTTACGTTTTCGGTAATACGCATCAGTCGAACAAACCGCAATGATCTCGATTGATTCAGGGTGATGACAGATAGCATTAACCGTAGTTTGTTCATGTATCTGTGCCTTGAGTTCAGCCTGAATTTTTGATTGATGATACATAGCCTTGAGATAGCTAAACATGATTTCCCCATCGAACAGTAAGTCGTGTCAATTCCTAGAGTTAACACATTTCTGATCATGACTCACACGTTACGTTCAGTCGGTAGCCATCTGTGCAAAAAATGCGCTTAGCGTAGGATAATTTCCTTTTTCCAAGCGGACCCCAGGTGGGCCGATTCCCACGCGGCAGCGGCGCCCGGCAAGGTGGGCCGATTCCCACGCGGCAGCCTCGCCCGGCAAGGTGGGCCGATTCCCATATCGACATGTATGTAGCTTGTGTTATCCGTGGATTGTGCAGCTCAGCGGGTCGCTGGTCGTATGGCGGAGTGTCCCCCGTAACCGGCCGCGTGCGGCCGCTAACGCGCAGTACGGCGCCGCGACCCGAAGGCGGGCCGCCGTTCCCGCGCGCAGGCGCGCGGCGCCCACTACGCACCCCCGTGGGGGACGTGCGGCAGTTGCGTGGCGGTGAGCGAGATTAGGGCTTTGCAGGGAGGTGCGTAATTGCATCTGATTTGGAGCCCCTTTCACATTTTATCTGATCAGCGTTCGCAAATTACCTGATTGCCCAACAAAAATTCAGTCACCTGCTCAAAAATCATCAATGATTAACAGTCGACTCTATAGTTCTCACAATGTCCGCATAATCGTAATATACTAATCCTATTAGTGATTTAATCTACCTACCAAACCGTGGGCAACACATTCTATTAATCAGGAAAACGCAGATGACCAGCCTGCAACAACGCGCCGAATTACACCGTCAGATATGGGCTATTGCGAACGAGGTTCGCGGTGCCGTTGACGGATGGGACTTTAAACAATACGTCTTAGGGGCGCTGTTTTACCGTTTTATCAGTGAGAACTTCACCAGTTACATCGAAGCCGGTGATGACAGTGTTCAGTATGCCGGAATGGCTGACAGTGATATTGGTGATGAGATTAAGGACGATGCGGTCAGAACAAAGGGGTATTTTATCGGGCACTGTTGCAAATAGTCGGTGGTGATAAACTTATCATCCCCTTTTGCTGATGGAGCTGCACATGAACCCATTCAAAGGCCGGCATTTTCAGCGTGACATCATTCTGTGGGCCGTACGCTGGTACTGCAAATACGGCATCAGTTACCGTGAGCTGCAGGAGATGCTGGCTGAACGCGGAGTGAATGTCGATCACTCCACGATTTACCGCTGGGTTCAGCGTTATGCGCCTGAAATGGAAAAACGGCTGCGCTGGTACTGGCGTAACCCTTCCGATCTTTGCCCGTGGCACATGGATGAAACCTACGTGAAGGTCAATGGCCGCTGGGCGTATCTGTACCGGGCCGTCGACAGCCGGGGCCGCACTGTCGATTTTTATCTCTCCTCCCGTCGTAACAGCAAAGCTGCATACCGGTTTCTGGGTAAAATCCTCAACAACGTGAAGAAGTGGCAGATCCCGCGATTCATCAACACGGATAAAGCGCCCGCCTATGGTCGCGCGCTTGCTCTGCTCAAACGCGAAGGCCGGTGCCCGTCTGACGTTGAACACCGACAGATTAAGTACCGGAACAACGTGATTGAATGCGATCATGGCAAACTGAAACGGATAATCGGCGCCACGCTGGGATTTAAATCCATGAAGACGGCTTACGCCACCATCAAAGGTATTGAGGTGATGCGTGCACTACGCAAAGGCCAGGCCTCAGCATTTTATTATGGTGATCCCCTGGGCGAAATGCGCCTGGTAAGCAGAGTTTTTGAAATGTAAGGCCTTTGAATAAGACAAAAGGCTGCCTCATCGCTAACTTTGCAACAGTGCCCTGATAACTACATGTAGTGGTTTTCTCAGATGCTGCCGATACTACATACAGCGGGTGCGGGGGAACCCGCAGGCCAACACTAGGGCAGAACGCGCCGGTTTCTCTGCCGCGCCATTACCGTTATACATACAATAATGCTAATTATTCGCACCATGGCACTTTTTAAATTTAACACCGGAGCCACATGGACAAGGTGTATTCCGCCCTATTTTTTCACCTTTTGATATAACTGATTTAAAGTTATCGCTCTTTGTCGTTTTAGTAGGTAAAAAATCACTTAGTATTTTGTATTCTCTTGATAATCTTTTGGCTTTTTCATTTTGCTCTTTGGTAAATTTCTCTGGGGATATGCTATATATTAGGTCTTCAGATCTTCCTTCTGTATTTTGCGGCTCTGTTGCAATAGTAATTAATTTTTTAATATGTCTGTATTTATTAAAGGCAACCTCAGCATAAGCATTTATATAAGATATACGTTGAATTCTGTAATCAGAGTAACTCAACTTGCTATCGTTAGGAAAAAAAAGGAATAAGTAAAACTTTCCAGGCTCATCGATTGATTCGACCATTCTTGACGTTCTTAGATGAGGCTGAGTTGTTTTTAATTTCTCTTTAAAGTTCTTTGAAAGGTAATATCTAGATTGCCTACTTTCTTTGGCTAATTCTCTAACACCTAATTCATGTGTAGAAAATTCAATTTCACTAAAAAAACCAACGTTAGCTGACAATATACTTGTCGAGAAGTTGTGGATTAGGTTATCCCAGAAAACGCTACCCTTTTTCATTGAGAGCTGATATTGATAATTGAAAGTGGTTTTATAGTTTTTCCATTCACCTTCCGGTATGGTCATCCCTTGATCGTTTCCAATAATTTCTTTTGATATTATGGTTTTATCACCCATAATGTAAGCAGCAAGAGTCTCTTCTTCCCCAGCGCTGACCAATAATGTTCTTTCTCTTACAACCCTCTCTTTTTCGTTAAGGTAGCCAATGAAATCAGTTGCTGTGTTTAACTCGGTTAACAGTAGTTTTAGGGCAGTCTCATCAAGTATATGGACAAAAGTCTTATCAGGATAAACGTCTCCGACACAAAATGGATTTTCTAGACATTGATGGGCGTTTAAAGGAAATATGTTAACTAAAGTAGCAGAGCTGCCTTTTTCTATTTTGTCAAAGTACGAGATCGCCGGATCTGAAATATTATTAGTGACGGCCACCAAATGAAAATTAAAAGAATTATCTATTTTAATGGGGAGGTTAACTGAGCATTCTTTGTCAACAAAAAGTCTTTCGGGATGATCTTTTATAAACTTCTCTGCGCCAAATAACTGTGTGCAAGACTGTATGACTGATTTTTTAAACCATCTCTGCCATGCAACCTTAGGATCTTTGTTTTTATTGTATGTAATAGCTTTATCGGAAAAAATTATTATATCTTTATCAAAAATAACTAATAAGTCACTAACTTCTTTCCCAATTTTATTTTTAGAGTAACCCTCATCGCTATAAACATTAGGATAAGACCAAAGACCAAAAAAAGCATCATCAGCGAACTCTATCAGTTTTTCTTCTGACTGAGTGAATCCGCTACCCCTGATTATTTTTCTAAGCATAAAACTCCATCCCCCTGCGTTGCGTGTAAGAGTCTTGTCAGTTGATAGTACACAAGTCACTGGAGACTGACATCTTTTACAATATGTTCAGGTAGGGTGATAACTAAG